>JADGOE010000022.1 GCA_017883135.1 Acidimicrobiales bacterium | reverse complement strand
TCAGCGGATAGGCGAGTCAGTCCAGACACCGCAGCGACCCGAAAGCGACGATTCGGCCTCGTGACCAGGGTGAACGTGCGGACCACTGAAACTGCATTTTCCCTGGTCAACGCCTATCCGCGCGGCCACTAAGCCTCAATCCACCGAATTTTCAGTGGCTCGATGCCGACCGAGGGGGCAGTCGAGTGAGGTTCAAGGCGGTGGACGATGATCGAATCATCTGAGTCGAACGGGCAAGCACGCGCACGGGTTGGCTTGCTCAAGATCGGGTCGTCCCTGTTGATTGGATCCGCCCTACTCGTGATCGTCGGAGCAACACCGGCCGGGGCCACTCCCAACCCAGCCTGGACCATCGTCTCGAGCCCCAACGCCTCGTCTTCGCAGTACAGCAACGTTCTCAACGGTGTGTCGTGTACCGGGCCGGAAGGGTGCACTGCGGTGGGCAGATCCTACAACGGAGCCCACGACCAGACCTTGGTGATGTCGGCGGTCGCAACCGGCTACTGGGAGGTGGCGTCCGACGGGGGCATCTTCGCCTTCAACGCCCGCTTCTTCGGCTCGATGGGCGGCACCCTGCTCAACAAGCCCGTGGTGGGCATGGCGTGAATATCGTGAACGTCGAGTCCTGAGCCATCGTGGCCATCGTCTCGTCGGAGCGCTGCCAGAAACACGAACCCCACGATATGGATTCGCCACCCAGTGCCCCTCTGACCGGGACAACAGCAACAACGATTGTGCTCACGGCGATGACCCTTGCAGCGTCCCACCTCGTCCGCCAAGATTGTCTACAAGGAGAGGCCGATCTCGCGAACGAAATAGGGCTCCCGGAGGAAACATGAGCCACTGTGCAGACGCGCTGCAGCGGTTGCCAGCGGAGGAAGACGGGTACTCGATGACCAACGTTCTCCCAGCTCAACAGCAACGCAGACGTAGATCAGGGCTTCCTTCGTGCTGCCCGGGTCGGTCCGGTTCCCGTCACCTCCACGATACCCTGACTTGTTTTCACCCAGGTCAGGGTGTTGCCTTCGGTGACGGCACGCCTGCGCAGTCCTCCGGAGATCGTGACACACTCTTTCTGCTGCGGCGGGGCGGTCCTGCGGTGAGCGATTCCGCTAGGGGGCACCAGTGAGTGACACCTCCCAAGGGCCCGGTTGGTGGATAGCATCGGACGGCAAGTGGTATCCGCCGCAGCCACAACAGAGTCCCGTTGCCCCACCGGTCGGTGGCGATGCACCTCCCGGACCTGGATGGTGGCGGGCGACGGACGGCAAGTGGTATCCGCCACTGCCAGGTGCCGGTCAGGGACCGACGAAGAAGTTCTACACCCGGGTGTGGTTCTGGATCTTGGTCGTGGTCGCGTTGGCAATCGGTGGTTGCGTGGCGCTCATCGCCGGGGCGGGAGTGGCGATCCACCATGCTGCCACCACGACGCACACAGTCGTGTACTCGGTGACCGGCTCGGGAACCGCCGACATCAGCTATGACTCGTTCACGAGCGGGAACAGTGGCAGCTCGCAAGAGTCCGGAGCGACGCTTCCGTGGAGCAAGATCGTGACCGCAACCGGCCTCTTCTCCGCATTCACCTTGACCGCACAGATCCAGACCGGAGATACCGTCACCTGCACGATCACCGTCGACGGCAAGCAGGTCTCTACGAACACAGCAACCGGCCAGTACGGCATTGCGTCCTGCACGGGCAGCGCTTCCTGACCAGGGCTGATCGCCCTCCTGCCGTACCCGCGTCGACTTCCCCAACAGCAACCGCCCCACACGTCGGCCACCGGCAAAGTCGGCCACCCACAGGGTCGGCCAACGGCAGAACAGGTCTCCACAACCAGGGACGTTTGGCCCTACCTCACGCGCGCCAACGGCAGCACGATGAGAGCAGAGCGGGGTCGATCGATCCCACGGGCGTTCGAGGAGGTCACGGTGACGACGAGTGTGGTAATCAGCGGCCTCGGTCCTCTTGAGGCGTCGTGCGGCGGCACACCCGAGGAGTAGCGGAGGGAGCAGCATGTTCCAGGTTCGCATCCACGGTCGCGGTGGGCAGGGCGTCGTGGCGGCCGCGGAGATCCTGTCGGTGGCCGCGTTCGTCGAGGGACGTCACGCGCAGGCCTTTCCCAGCTTCGGATCCGAGCGCATGGGAGCGCCGGTCGTCTCTTTCTGTCGAATCGACGATCGCCCGATCCGTACCCATGAGCCGGTGATGGAGCCGGACGCCCTGATCGTCCAGGACGTCACACTGATCCACCAGGTCGACCTCTTCGCCGGGCTCCCCTCGGATGCCTATGTGCTCGTCAACACATCCCGCAGCTTCGACGAGCTCGGCCTGGGCGAATTCGCCCGCCGCTTCCACCGCGATCACCTGCTCACCTGTCCGGCAACCGAGCTCGCCCTCGAGCACCTCGGTCGTCCGCTTCCGAACGCGGCGTTGCTCGGCGGCTTCGCCGCGCTCACCGGCCGGATCTCGCTCGACGCCATCGACACTGCGGTCCGTCAGCGATTCACGGGCGCCGTGGGTGAAGATAACGTGGCCGCCGTCCGTGCTGCCTATCGGTACGTCACGCTGGAAGAAGACGAGATGGTCGATGCTTCGACAGATTGAAGGCTCTCGCGCCGTTGCCGAGACGGTGGCGCTCTGTCGACCCGAGGTCGTCTGTGCCTATCCCATCTCCCCACAGACTCACATCATCGAGGCGATCGGAGCCATGGTGAAGTCCGGTGCCCTCACACCCTGCGAGTTCATCAACGTCGAGTCCGAGTTTGCGGCGATGTCGGTGTCGATCGGCGCGTCCGCGACAGGTGCCCGGTCTTACACCGCGACCGCCAGCCAGGGTCTCCTCTTCATGATCGAGGCGGTATACAACGCGGCGGGGCTCGGACTTCCGATCGTCATGACACTGGCGAACCGGGCCATCGGCGCTCCGATCAACATCTGGAACGACCACAGCGACGCGATGGCAGTGAGGGATTCCGGGTGGATCCAGCTCTTCGCAGAGACGAACCAGGAGGCCGCCGACCTCCACGTTCAGGCCTTCCGGCTCGCCGAGGAGCTCTCGCTCCCGGTCATGGTGTGCATGGACGGATTCATCCTCACCCATGCCGTCGAACGGGTCGAGCTACCCGACCAGGCTGAGGTCGACGCTTTCCTGCCGTCCTACGAGCCTCGCCAAGTGCTCGACCCCGACGATCCGGTCTCGATCGGCGCCATGGTCGGTCCCGAGGCCTTCGAGGAGGTCCGCTACCTCGCCCACCTCCGCCAACTCGACGCACTCGAGCGCATCCCCACCCTCGCTGCGGCGTTCGACGAGGCATTCGGGCGACAGAGCGGGGGCCTACTGCATCCCTACCGCACCGAGGGCGCAGAGACCATCGTCGTCGCTCTCGGATCCGTGCTCGGAACGATCAAGGACGCCGTTGACGCACGTAGGGATGCAGGCGAACGGGTGGGGGTCGTCGGGATCACCGCCTTCCGGCCGTTCCCGCGGGAGGCGGTCCGCGGGGCACTGTCCGGGACCCACCGGGTCGTGGTCGTCGAGAAGGCGTTCAGCATCGGCTACGGAGGGGTGCTCTCCACTGATGTCGCCATGGCGACCCACGACTCGGACTGCACGCTGCGAACGGTGGTCGGTGGCCTCGGCGGACGACCGATCACCCGTGACTCGCTCGAGGAGGTACTCGCCGCCGCCGCCCGTGATGAGCTCGACCCCCTCACCTTCCTCGACCTCGAGATCGAGATCGTCCAGCGCGAACGGGGCCGGATGACCTCGACACGTCGATCGGGTCCATCAGCTGAGAACATCCTCCGCGATCTCGGGACTGTCGCGTCCCGAATCGGTTGACCGACGATCATGACAGCCCCGCCCGTCCGCTTCTACCAAGTCGGCAGCTTCGCCGTCGGCAACCGGCTCCTCCCTGACGACGACCAGACCGTCCAGTCCGATCCCAACCGGACCAATTCCCTCGACTCGGGCCATCGTGCCTGCCAGGGGTGCGGGGAGGCCCTGGGTGCCCGCTACGCGCTCGACGCGGCGATGCGAGCGAGCGAGGCAAGGCTGGTCGCGGTGAACGCGACCGGATGCCTCGAGGTGTTCTCTACTCCCTACCCCGAGACCTCATGGCGCATCCCGTGGCTCCATTCGCTGTTCGGGAACGCCCCCGCCGTCGCCACCGGGGTCGCCGCGGCACTGAAGGTGAAGGGAAGGAGCGACGTTCGAGTCGTGGCCCAAGCCGGCGACGGCGGGACCGTCGACATCGGCTTCGGCTGCCTGTCGGGGATGTTCGAACGCAATGACGACGTGCTCTTCATCTGCTACGACAACGAGGCGTACATGAACACCGGGGTGCAACGTTCGGGCGCGACGCCGCCGGCGGCACGTACGGCCACCACCGAAGCGATCGGTGAGGAACCAGGCAACGTATTCGGCCAGGGGAAGAACCTTCCGCGCCTTGCGATGGCCCACGAGATCACCTATGTCGCCACCGCCACGGTCGCCGACCTCCACGACCTCGAGGAGAAGGTCGAGCGGGCGATGCGATTGCACGGCGCCCGGTACCTCCATGTCCTCGTCCCCTGCCCTCTCGGATGGGGTTCGGCATCGTGTGACACGATCCGAGTGGCGCGGTTGGCCAAGGAGACTGGGCTCTTCCCGGTCTTCGAAGCCGTACACGGAAAGGTCACCGGCGTGTCAGCGATCCGCCACCGAACACCGGTCGAGGAGTACCTGTCGATCCAGACCCGCTACGCCCATCTGTTCGGCGAACGGCCGCGCACCGACATCATCTCCCGTATCCAATCGATCGCAGATCGGAACATTGCCGAGTACCAGCTCCTTGCCGATGATGCCATCACCGTCGAACCGGAGAAGGCTGAAACGTAATGGACCTCCCCTTCGCGATCACACTCGACGTCGGTTCGAGCCACGCGAACCGGACTGGTTCGTGGCGCGTCGAACGACCGATCTATGTCGATCGACTACCGCCCTGCAACGACGCCTGCCCCTCCGGCGAGAACGTCCAGCGCTGGCTGTATCAAGCCGAGCCCGGTGAGTACGAGGCGGCGTGGCACCAGATCGTCGAAGACAACCCGTTCCCCGCGGTGATGGGTCGCATCTGCTATCACCCCTGCGAAACCGCGTGCAATCGCACCCAGCTCGACGAGGCGGTCGGCATCAACGCCGTCGAGCGGTTCCTCGGTGACCTCGGCATCGAGCGAGGCTGGCCGCTACCACCTGCCGGCAAGGACACCGGAAGGCGGGTGCTGGTCGTCGGAGCCGGTCCCGCCGGGCTCAGCGCCACCTACCATCTGCGCCGCCAGGGCCACGAGGTCCGGCTGGTCGACTCGGCGTCGCAGTTGGGCGGCATGATGCGCTACGGCATCCCCTCCTACCGGCTCCCCCGAGCAGTGCTCGACGCAGAGATCGCACGCGTCGTCGCACTCGGGGTCGACGTCGCATTCGACCACACCGTCGAGGACATCCAACTCGAGCGGGAAGCAGGCGCCTTCGACGCTGCCTTTCTGGCCGTGGGGGCCCAGCTCGCGCACCGGGTCGACATCCCGGCCGGTGACTCCTCCCGCGTGCTCGATGCCGTCTCACTCCTCCACCGGGTCGCCGTCGACGATCCTCCGTTGCTCGGGCGCAGGGTGGTGGTCTACGGCGGCGGGGACACGGCGGTCGACGCCGCACGTACCGTGCGACGCCTTGGCGCGACCGACGCGGTGATCGTCTACCGGCGCAACCGTGATCGCATGCCCGCCCAGCGGGACGAACTCGAAGAGGCACTCGCCGAAGGAGTGACAATGCGTTGGCTCTCGACGGTGGACCGCTTCGAGAACGGCCACCTCATGCTCGAGAAGATGCGCCTCGACGCCAGCGGATTTCCGGAGCCGACCGGTGAGTTCGAAGAGTTCGGTGCCGACTCGCTCGTCCTCGCGCTCGGCCAGGACACCGACCTCTCCCTTCTGGACAGGGCGCCGAATGTGGCCGTCGAAGACGGCGTCGTCACGGTTCTCCCGACGATGATGACCGGCGAGCGCGGTGTCTTCGCCGGCGGCGACGCCGTGCCGTCACCACGGACCGCGACGGTCGCCATCGGTCACGGCAAGCGAGCAGCGCAGGGCATGGGCGCCTTCATGTCCGGTAAGGTACTGGTCGACCCCACCCGGCACGGACTTGCCCCCTTCGATCGCCTGAACACCTGGTACTACTCGGACGCACCTCGAACCAAGCGCCACGAGCTCGAGCGTGCACGGCGCCAGAGCACCTTCGACGAGGTGGTCGAGGGTCTCACCGAGGAGAACGCGCTCTTCGAGGCACGTCGCTGCCTCTCGTGCGGCAACTGCTTCGAATGCGACAACTGCTTCGGAGTCTGCCCGGATAACGCCGTCATCAAGCTCGGTCCGGAACAGCGCTATGAGATCAATTACGACTTCTGCAAGGGCTGTGGGCTCTGTGCCGAGGAGTGCCCCTGCGGTGCGATCGACATGGTCCCCGAGCGAATCTGACCCGGCCGGGTTCCGGCGTGGTCACCCGGCCCTGGCGACGAATCCCCCGCCCAGGCGATGCCTCGGGGCCAGTGACGGGGGCGAGCCGACCCGCCCGGACGTCGCTGCCTCCAGAACGAGCCGCCATTCGGCGGTGGCGATCGCCTGGCGCACCGCCAGTGCGGAGTCCGGGTTGACCGACACCGAGGTGATCCCCTGACGCACCAGGAACTCGGCGAATTCCGGACGGTTGGATGGGGCCTGGCCGCACAATGATGAGGTGATGCCCGAAACCTGACACGCACCGATGATCCGTTCGATGGCATCGAGGACAGCCGGGTCGGCCTCGTCGAACAGCTCCGCCAACACCGCCGAATCGCGATCGACGCCGAGGGTGAGCTGGGTGAGGTCGTTGCTACCGATCGACACCCCCTCGATCCCCATCGCGGCGTAGGTGGGGATCCAGTAGGCGACAGAGGGAACCTCGGCCATCACCCAGATCGGAAGCCCCCGGGCCCGGGGATGATCCTCGACGATCTCCAGACAACGCTCGAGCTCCCAGGCCGTGCGCACGAACGGGATCATCAGGCGAAGGTTCGGCGTCTCCGCTGCCACCCGACCAAGTATGTCCAGCTCCAGGCGGAAGAGGTCGGGTTGGTCGATGTAGCGGAAGCAGCCGCGGTAGCCGATCATCGGGTTCTCCTCACGCGGCTCGAACTCCTCGCCGCCCTCGAGGCCCCGAAACTCGTTGCTGCGGAAGTCGATGCTCCGGTAGACCACGGGCCGCGGATCGAAGGCACGAGTGATCCGCAACAACGAGTCGGACATGGTGTCGACGAAGGTCTGCTGCTCACCTCGTTCGATGAGGGTCCGGGGGTGCACGCCGTCGAGGGCGTCGGCAACCATGAACTCGGCTCGCAGCAGACCCACGCCGTCGACGTCCATCGCGGCGACCTCCTCGGCATGATCGGCAACTGCGAGGTTCACGTACAACCGGGTGGCGAGCACCCTCACCGGCCCTGCTGAGCCGGTCGGCGCCACCGAGACCCCCATCGGTGGTGCAGTGGTGGGTTCGGAGACGACGCCCTCGAGCACCTGCCCATGCCCTCCGTCCACGGTCACGACCTCGCCGTCCCGCAGCACCGTCGTCGCAGTGCGAGTGCCCACCACGCAGGGCACGCCCAGCTCGCGGGTGACGATTGCGGCATGGCAGGTCATCCCGCCCCCATCGGTTACCAGCGCGGCGGCGCGCCGCATGACAGGTACCCAGTCGGGGCTGGTCAGGGGGGCTACCAGTACCTCTCCCTCACGCAGGCGGCCACCCTCCTCGGGGGAGTGCAGGATCCGGACCGGGCCCGTGGCGATCCCCTTCGACGCCGCGAGGCCGCTGACCAGCACCCGGGTGCCGGCCGGTTTCGAATCCGCGCGGGCACCCAGGGTGGTGATCGGGCGGGACTGGACGAGGTAGGTGTGCCCGTCCGCCACCGCCCACTCGGTGTCCTGGGGGGAGCCGTAGTGGCGTTCGACTGCCAGTCCGAGCATGGCGAGCTCGAGGATCTCGTCGTCCGCGAGCACCCGCCGGCCTCCTTCATCGGCTGACAGTCGGACCTCCTCGTCCGCCCCTCCGGCGCCCCGGACGATCTTGATGGCCTGGTGCCCGACCCGGACGCTCACGAGCTTCGGGCCGTCCTTGGCCACCACGTAAGTGTCCGGCTCCACAAGACCGGACACCACCACCTCCCCTTGACCGAAGGCGGCCTCGATGACGATGCGGTCGCTCGCGTTCGTCGAAGGGTCGGCAGTGAACATCACCCCCGAGCACTCGGACGCGACCATCTGCTGGACGATCACCGCCAGTGCCGGTTCCTCGGACACTCGCTCGATGGCCCGGTAGGCGATCACGCGCTGGCCGTAGATCGACGACCAGCAGTCGACCACCCGGCGCAGGAGCTCTTCGTCGCCGGCGACGTTGGTGAAGGTCACGTTCATCCCCGCGAACGAGGTCCCTTCGGTGTCCTCGCCAGTCCCCGAGGAACGCACTGCCACACGGCTCCCATCGCCCAGCTCGTGGTATGCATCGAGCACTGCATGGGCCAGCTCCGGCGGGAGCGGTGTGCCGCGCACCAGTGCCTGGGACCGCTCGGCGACCTCGGCGAGGCTGGCCAGATCTTCGGGATGGAGATCTTCGAGGACCTCGCGGAGCTTGGCTCGGGTGCCGCTGCGCTCGATGGCGTCGATGTACGCCTCACTGGTGATGACGAAGCCCCGCGGTACGGGAAGGCCTGCACCGGTGAGCTCGCCGAGATTCGCACCCTTCCCCCCGGCGGTGGCGACGTCCGCGATGCCGATCTCCTCGAACCAGGCCACTGGCCTCATGCCGCCTCCCTCGTCCTGCTCCTTCTCATTGTGGGCGGCCAAGGTCCGCCGGGCTAGGGTCCAAGGTCCCCGGCGCCGGCCCCGGGCCTCGCCGCCGACGTCGATCCCTCCGACACACCGGTGGGTGGAGGGCTCACCGGTCCGGACCGCGGTCGAGGCCCCACCACTTGGCCCACGGGCCGCTGCCTGGTCGTCCCCCCTCGATGAGCGGTGTGCCTCGCCGGTCGGCACGCGACGCCGGAGGAGGGCCTTCGTCCCGGCCGACCGGACCGGACGGTCGGGACCGGTGGCGTTCCCACCCGACTTCGAGGCAGGTCCCCGCGCTGCCGGTGACGATCGGTGCAGGGGCGAACGGATCGGCGATGTCGAGTGTGGCATCAGCCTCGGCATGCACGGAACGGAGTCGATCGAGCATCTCCCACTGGGCGGGACCGTAGGTGGTGAGGTCGTCAGACACCATGGTGAAGGCGCCCGTCCCGGCGTTCGCCGCAGCCAGTATGCGGCGCTGCTCGTCGTCGAGCCTTGTGTGACTCGTCCGCAGGAGCAGGCAGTCGGGATCGTTCACCCAGAGCCGCCGGTGCATCGGTGCCCGCAAGACACTGGCCTGCAGCGCCGCCACAGCCGACGGAGCCAGATCGGGGTAGCCGGGCAACCTGAGCATCCCGGGCAACCACGAGGGTGCGGTGTCCGCCGACACCCGCATGATGTCGACCACCCCGACCGACTGCGCCAGGGGAACCCCGCAGCCGACCAGCACCGAGGCATCACCGACGCCGTCGCGCACGGCCTCCAGCCCGGCCCGCAGGGCCTGAGCCCTGGTCATCCGGCCATCGCCGGCCCGAGATGCCCGGACGGCAGCGGCGTAGCAGAAATCGATCTTGTGGTAGGTCCAACCTTGCTCCACCAGGGCGGCGAAGGTGTGGCGCAGATGATCGAGCACACCAGGATGGGTCGTGTCGAGCGCGAGCGCCCACCCATGCCAGGCCAGTGGGTTCCACATGGCCCGGCACGGTCGGGTGGTGCGGGTGTCCGACGTCCTCCCCAGGCTCTTGTGACCTGCCAGCCACTCCGGGTGGTCCCGAGCAAGTGCGCTCTTCGGCGAAGCCACGAAGGGTGCCGTCCAGATGCCCGGTTGCATGCCGGCATCGGAGATCTCGGTCGCCAATCGGGCCACATGGTTGGGAGCGAACTTCGGGTTCGGCACCAGCCAGTCACCCACGGCGCGCTGGTAGCCGTCGTCGAGCTGGAACAGCTCGACGCCCCGGCGGGCGGCAACCGCCAGGTTGGCGCGGACCTCAGCCAGCGTGACCTTCCAGAAGTACTGGTACCACGAGCCCCACCCCAACGGGCTCGGACCCGAGGCGCGGGCACCACCGACGACGGCCCAGTGGTCGAGGTACTCGGAGTACAGCGATCCGGGGTCGCCCTCGGCGAGCCACAGCGGATCGAGCGCCCACTCCTCACCCGGGTCGAGCGTGATCCCATCCAGGTGGGCGATCATCATCAGACCGCTGCGCGAAGCCACGATGGACGACAGGTGGCGACGGCCGTCGAGGTATCCGGCGATGCCTCCCTCGGCACCACTGCTCCCGCAGCCATCGGCGGCCAACAGGAACTGGTCGCCGACCACCACCCGGCCAGCCAGCTCGGGGGCCGCGTGGTAGGTGCTTCGTACCCAGGTCGGAGCGATGCGGCGTGCTGGTTGGGTCCCGAGGGTGTCGCGCCGAGCGACGGCCGACCAGCTCTGCCATCCGTGCTCCAGAACCCGATGGGGCCGCCCCCTCAGCCGGAGGCGGACCCGGTCGAGGGCGACAGGATGCGACCCCGGTGACCTCGGGAGCCGCAAGACGAGATCGTGGCGGACTCCCGAGCCGAGCTCGACCGAGGTCACGTCGACCTCTACCGCCCCGGCCCGCACAACTCCGACGGCAAAGGGTCCCGAGTGATCGGTCGACCACATCGGCGGCGCTGCGAGCGAACGACCCGGGGCCGGGGTGAGGTCCACGGCGATCGATCGAACCTCCACCGATGTCCTCCCTTTGCAACGTGGAATACCCGCCTCAGCCGGCGGGCGGGCACCCTGGCGTCAGGAGCATGCGCCACACCGCCCGAGAATGGCGAAATGGTGCGGGTCGATCGTGAAGCCCAGCTTGTCCTTTGCCGTCCGGGCCAGTCCCGCGAAGAGCTCGTCGGGTGCCTCGATCATCGCTCCGCACTCCTCGCAGATGAAGTGGGCGTGGGCGAGCGAGGCCAACTGGTAGGTCGACGGCCCGTGACCCAGGTGCGTGTGGGCGATCACCCCCAGGCGCTGGAGGTCGTCGAGGTTTCGGTAGATGGTGGAGAGATGCACATCGGGGGCTCGGGCCTGCACCGCGGCGGCAAGGTCCTCGGCGCTCAGATGGGCGTCGGTGTCGAAGAGCACCTCCAGGAGGATCCGGCGGGACGAAGTGGCACGGCCGCCACGCTCCCTCACCAGAGCGAGCACGTTGTCCACCGAGGAGAAATCGACGCCGACCTGGTCGCGGGGGGCGAGCGGCTTGCTCATGCCAACAGACTAGAGGGAAGCCAACGACACGGTCCGGAGGCATTTGCGACATCTTCGCAATTGGGTAAGGTGGGCATGATGACTTCGGACGGCTCGGCACCGAACTGATGGCACCCCTGAGCGACCGTCTGCGGGCGATCCGACGGGGCCTCAGCCCGTCAGAGTGGATGAGCCTGGCCGGCATGGCCGCCACCATCGTCGGCCTCTTCGTCGTGGGTGCCGCCCTGCTCTTCGCTGCCGCTCCCCATCACTATCACCTGTCCAAAACCGAGGTGTTCGGCCTGGGCACCGGCATGCTGGCCCTCACCTTGGGCATGCGCCACGCCTTCGATGCCGACCACATCTCGGCCATCGACAACACCACCCGCAAACTGATGGCCGAGGGCAAACGGCCGATGAGCGTCGGGTTCTTCTTCTCACTCGGCCACTCGTCGGTGGTCTTCGTTCTGGCCGTACTCCTCAACTTCGGCATACGGGCCCTCGACCAACAGGTGAAGAACGGAAGCTCGGGACTCCACCAGGTGACCAGCGTCATCGGCACCTCGGTGTCGGGGACGTTCCTCTACGTCATCGCCGGGCTCAACATCGTCATCCTTCTCTCGATCATCAGGGCGTTTCGGGACATGCGCCGAGGGCAGTTCGACGAGGAGGAGCTCGAACGCCAACTCGAGCAGCGGGGCCTCATGAACCGGTTCTTCGGGCCACTGGCCCGGCGGGTGGACGCCCCGTGGAAGATGTACCCCGTCGGCATCCTGTTCGGACTCGGATTCGACACCGCTACCGAGGTGGCCCTGCTGGTGCTGTCGGGCACCGCCGTGGCCAGCGGCCTGCCCTTCTGGGCGATCCTGAGCCTCCCCCTGCTGTTCGCCGGCGGGATGTGCCTCTTCGACACGCTGGACGGGTGCTTCATGAATTTCGCCTACGGGTGGGCCTTCTCGCGGCCGATCCGCAAGGTGTACTACAACATGGTCATCACCGGACTGTCGGTCGCGGTCGCCTTCCTGATCGGCACCATCGAACTGGTCGGCCTCGCGGGTTCCGAGCTCGATCTCCACGGTTCGTTCTGGGACACCATGGGCAGCTTCAACATCAACTCGGCCGGATACGTGGTGGTCGGGCTCTTCGTTGCGGCCTGGGTGGTGGCGCTCGCCATCTGGCACTGGGCGGACATCGAGTCGAAGTGGGAGTCCGGAGTCGTCCTCGATGCAGCCCTGGCCATCGAGTCCGCAGAGATGGTCGAACGTTGAGCCCGCTCAGATGGGCTCGACGCACCTGAGCCCCTTGTCCGTGCGCACTGGACCCCGACTCAGGCCGCTTCGGGCCCGGCGGAGTCGGTGGCGGTGACGTGATCGACTTGGGAGCCACGAGCCCGTCTCTCTCCCCGCGCCGCAGCACGGACGGGTAAACCCTCGAGGAGAACGAGGGCGAGCACGGTGCCGGCGCCGACGCAGATGGCGGCGATCAGGAAAGCCAACCGGTACCCGCCGGTCAGCGCGCTGGGAACCGAGTGGCCCGCTGCCACCATTGATCGAGCGTGGTTGGTGGCGACGGTGCCGAGCACGGCCAGGCCGATGGCGGCGGCCATCTGCATGGACACGTTCACGATGCCCGACC
Source organism: Acidimicrobiales bacterium (assembly GCA_017883135.1). Lineage (GTDB taxonomy): Bacteria > Actinomycetota > Acidimicrobiia > Acidimicrobiales > RAAP-2 > Bog-756. The sequence continues at coordinate 28,594 of JADGOE010000022.1, read as the reverse complement.
CGAGGCCGGCATCGGCCGTCGGCACCTCGGCCATGGCGATCGACAGCAGGGGCATGAACGAGGTGCCGGCCCCGAATCCGATCAACACGAACGCCGGGAACATGACCACGCCGTAACCGGAGTGCGGCCCAACAGCGGTCAGCAGCAACAGGCCCGCGGTAGCCGCCAGCATCCCGGGCACCAGCACCTGCTTGTTGCCGAAGCGGGTCACCAGACGGGCAGTGATCCCTGTGGAGAGCAGGCCCATCATCAAGGACATGGGCAGAAAGGCCAGTCCGGTCCGGATCGGGCTGTAGCGCAGCACATTCTCGAGGTAGAGGGCGCCGAGGAAGAACGTGGTGAACATGCCGGTGGCCAGAAGACCGCGGATGACACTGGAGCTGGTGAGGGTGCGGATGCGCAAGATCCGCAGCGGCATGATCGGGTCGGCCAGCCACGACTCGACCCAGAAGAAGGTCGCCAGCAGGAGCGCTGCCGCCCCGCCGAACCCGACGGTGTGGAGTGAGGCCCATCCGTACTCGGCAGCCTTGCTGATGGCGTAGATGCCCACCATCAGGGACACGGTCACCAACACCGACCCGGCGATGTCGACACCGACGCGGATCCCCAGCCCCTCGTTCTCATCGATCAGGGCCCGGCCCAGCACGAAGGTGATCACGCCGATGGGCAGGTTGATGAAGAAGATCCAGTGCCAACTGAGTGCCTGGGTGAGGATCCCGCCCACCAACAGCCCGATGGAGCCTCCGCCGACGGCCACGAAGATGTAGGCGCTCATGGCCTTGGCCTGCTCGACGGTCCTGGGGAACTCGGTGACGATGATGGCGATGATCACCGACGCGGAGAGTGCCCCGCCCACGCCCTGGAGGAAGCGGCCCCCGATCAGTACCGCCTGGCTCGGGGCGGCTCCGCAGACCATCGAGGAGAGTGTGAACACGGTGATGCCTGCCAGAAACACCTTCTTTCGCCCCACCAGATCCCCGAGCCGGCCTGCCATCAAGAGGAAGCTCCCGAAGGAGATCAGGTAGGCGTCGACCACCCAGGTCAGGCTCGACTGGCTGAAGAGCAGGTCGTGCTGGATGGCCGGAAGGGCCACATTGACGATCGACGAGTCCAGTGCGTTCATGAACATGGCCAGGCACACCACCACCAGCGCCCACCAGCGGGCGCGATCGCTCCTGGTGGATTCGAGCGAAGTCATCGGGGCGGCCATCGGGTGGTCATAACCCGGCACGGGGACCGTCATCAAATCCGGCCGGCGCCCGAAGCACCGGCGGCAGCCGACACTCACCGGCGGGACGGGGCCGAACGGGTGGCTCAGGCGGGCAACGAGCCCACGAAGGCCAGGATCGCCTCGTTGACAGGGCCGGGGTGGGTCAGGTTGGCCGCGTGGCTCCCGTCCTCGATGGGCACCACTCCCCCACATCCGGCCAGCCCGGCAGCAAGAGCCTCTGCCTTGTCCATGGTGATCGACACGTCGGCCGTGCCGTGGACGACCAGGGCGGGGGCGGTGATCTCACCCAGCCGGCCGGTGACGTCGTCGCGGGTGAGCAGAGCCTGCCCCGGAAGGGCAAGTGCCTCCTTCGGCCTGTCCTTCCAGCGTGCCGTCCACTCCGCCATGAGCCCGGGCTCTGCCAGGATCAGGCTGGCTGTGGCGGTGGCCACCTCATCCGAGGGGCCGTTGGCGACCCAATCGTCGATCATCCCCTGATAGAGGGGAACCACCTCGGCGTCCTCGGTGCCGGCCTGGGTGTCCATCAAGATCAGGGCACGGACACGCTCGGGCGCAAGCAGCGCCACCCGCAGGGAGACGAAACCCCCCTGGGACATTCCGCCGACCACGGCCCGCTCGATGCCCAGGTGGTCGAGAAGGGCAACGCAGTCCGCGGCCGAGTCCCAGTAGGTGAACGGTCGGTCGTCGTAGACCGTGTCGCCGAAGCCCCGCTCGTCCCAGGTGATGACCCGGTAGCCGTCACGGAGGGCTGCCACCTGAGGGGCGAACATGGTGCGATCCATCAAGAAGCCATGGGCCAGCACGACCGGCGGACCGTTCCCCCCGGTGTCGTCGAAGGCGATCTGCTGCCCGTTCACCGATGCGATATCCATGGGGTGTCCCTCCTGTCCACCGCCCGCTCGGGCCGGTTGGGCGCTTCCCGGCGAAGTGTAGGCCGGATCTCCTGTCATGATCGGGCTGGCGACACCGGTGCCGACGGACGGACCGAGCCGGATTGGCGGCATCGTGCTCGGCTGCTTCGTGCCCGTGCTATCGAGGTGCCCTGGGCATCCCGAGGCCGACCATGGCGATGATGTCGCGCTGGATCTCGTTGGTGCCCCCGCCGAAGCTGAACATGGTCTCGCTCCGCGAACGGTGTTCGAGTTGTCCGTGCAGCACGGCCCCCGGTGAGCCCTCGGGCAGATAGCCGGCCTGGCCCACGACCTCGAGCAGCAGCCGGTAGGCCTCGAGGGAGAACTCGCTGCCGAAGACCTTGGTGGCCGAGGCATCGGCCGGATGCACTCCCGTGCCGGCGGCCCAGGCCACCTTCCAGTTGAGCAGCTTGAGGAATTCGGCCTTCGCCTGCAACCGGGCCAGGTGCAGCTGTACCCACTGCTGATCGATGACCCGTCGCCCGTCTCCCAGCACTTCGTGGGCGGCCCACGCCCTGACCTCCTCGATGCTGCGGAGGATCCCCGACACCGGGCAGATGGCGACCCGCTCGTGGTTGAGCTGGTTGGTGATGAGCTTCCATCCCTGGTTCTCCTCGCCCACCAGGTTGGCTGCCGGCACCCGGACGTCGTCGTAGAAGGTCGAGCTGGTGAACTCGCCCGCCACCGTGCGCAACGGGGTCCAGTGGAACCCCTTTGCGTTGGTGGGCACGATGAACACCGAGAGGCCCTTGTGCTTGGGGGCCTCCGGATCGGTCCTTGCCGCCAGCCACACGTAGTCCGCGTACTGGATGGCGCTGGTGTAGAGCTTTTCGCCGGTGATGACGTACTCGTCGCCGTCGCGGACGGCACGCGTCCGCAGGGACGCCAGATCGGTGCCGGCGTTCGGTTCGGTGTAGCCGATGGAGAAGTGGATCTCCCCCCTGAGGATCCCGGGGAGGAGCCGCTCCTTCTGCTCGCGCGTGCCCAGGGACATCAGCGTCGGACCCACGCTGTTGAGGGTCAACAGCGGCAGGGCAACCCCGGCCCAGTGGGACTCTTCGACGAAGATCATCTGGTCGATGGGGTCGCGGCCCTGACCCCCGTACTCGACGGGCCAGCCCAGGCCCAACCAGCCGTCCTCGCCCATCCGGCGGATCGAGCGGGTGTAGGTCGACTCGCCGACCCCCGCGTCCCCCATCTCACCGAGCAGCCGGACGAAGTACGACCGCGCTTCTCGTTTGAGTGCTTCCTGTTCAACGGTCAGCGCCAGCTGCATCGATCACCCCCGGTCCGGAGCACCCTAACAATGGGCGGTCCGGTTGCACTACCGTCGAGCGCCATGAGCGATCCCTCCGAACCCACCCCGCCGGCCGACCTCTTCGCAGTGGCCGGCAAGACCGTGGTGGTCACCGGGGGCACCCGGGGCATCGGACGCATGATTGCGGCCGGCTTCGTCGCCGCCGGGGCCACCGTGATCGTGGCCTCCCGGAAGGCGGACGCCGTGGAGGCCACTGTGGCCGAGCTCTCCGGATACGGGAGCTGCTCCGGGTACGCCGCCGACCTGTCCACCGAGGCCGGGGCCCGCGGTTTGGCCGACTGCGTGGCAGCCGACCACCGCCGGGTCGACGTGCTGGTCAACAATGCCGGGGCCACCTGGGGCGCACCGCTGGTCGAGCACGACGCGGCATCGTGGGACCGGGTGCTCAACCTCAACGTCCAGGGCATCTTCCACACCACCAAGTTCTTCCTGCCGCTGCTCGGGGCCGAGGCCACGGCGGACCAACCGTCCCGGGTGATCAACATCGGATCGATCGACGGCATCCACGTCCCGGTTCTCGAGTCCTACTCCTACTCGGCATCGAAGGCGGCAGTACACCAGCTCACCCGCCACCTGGCCAAACGCCTGGCCCCGACCATCACCGTCAATGCAGTGGCGCCGGGCCCGTTCGAGTCGAAGATGATGGCGGCGACCCTCGAGGCGTTCGGTGATCAGATCGCTTCGTCCACCCCGCTCAAGCGCATCGGCCGCCCGGACGACATGGCCGGGGTCGCCATCTTTTTGGCCTCGCGGGCCGGTTCCTATCTCACCGGAGCCATCATTCCGGTCGACGGAGGCATCGCCACCACCGCCTGATGGCGCCCGCAAGCAGCTACCTTGGCCACATGACCAGATTCGGCGTGCAGCTTCCCAACTTCTCGCAGCCCGACCCGATCGACCTCTTCGAACACGTGGCCGAACTGGCCACGACCGCAGAATCGAGCGGGTTCGACTCGGTGTGGGTCATGGACCACTACTTCCAGCTCCCACCCCTCGGTGGGCCCGACCAACCGATGCTCGAGGCCTACACCCTGCTCGGTGCCCTGGCGGCGCGTACCCAGCGGGTGCAGCTCGGCACGCTGGTCACCGGCGTCACCTACCGGAACCCGGGCATTCTGGCCAAGATGGTCACGACGCTGGACATCATCTCGAAGGGCCGGGCGGTCCTCGGGATCGGCGGTGCCTGGTACGACGTCGAGCACCAGGGCCTCGGCATCGAGTACCCGAGCGACCGCGTCCGGCTCGACATGCTCGAAGAAGCGGTCCAGGTATGCCGGGCGATGTTCACCGGCGACGACGTGAGCTTCACGGGCACCCACTACCGTCTCGACCACGCCCGCAATCTGCCCCGGCCGGTACAGCCGGGCGGACCCAAGATCATGATCGATGGTGGTGGCGAGAAGCGGACGCTGCGGCTGGTGGCCCGCTACGCCGACAAGTGCAACGTCACCGGCGATGTCGGCCGCGATCCATCCGAGGTCGACGTGACCTGGATGTCGCCGCTGATCCTCACCGCGTCCGACGAGAACACCGCCGACATGCGCGAGATGCTGACCGCCGCCGGTTCGCCCGAGGAGATCGCCGGCTTCACCGTCGGCCAGCCCCACGAGATCCCCGATCTGGTAGCCGGTCACATCGAGGCGGGCGCCGACGAAGTGATCTTCAGCTTCGCCTTTGCCGACGCTGCGGGTATCGCCGCGGTGGGTGCAGCGCTCGGTCTGGTCGGGTGAAGCCAGGCGCGGTTCCCGGCCGACCACCGCTCGCCCGGTCGCTTCGACCGGCACCTCGCCATCGCAGGAGTCCACGCGGAGGCATGCCACAGTAGGGACAGATGTCCGAACGACCCGCCCGAACTCCCCTCCATCTGGCCCTCAGATCGACGGCCCGGGTGGACAGCTCCCTGGTGGTGCCGGTCGCCGGTGCGATCACCGCACTGCCCGTCATCGTTCTCTTCGCTCTGGGCCTGAACCTCTGGTCGTCGGCGGTCACTTCTGGACTGGCCCTCGGCGCCCTCTTCGTAGGGCTGGCAGCTCGCATCAACGGACCCCGCCTGGCGGCATCGGCCATGGCCCTGGACACACTCGGGCTCGCCACCTCGGCTCTGGTCGGGAGCGCCTGTGCCGGAGTGGCCTGGCTGCACCTCTCGACACTGGTCGTCTGGTGTTTCGTCGGGGGCCTGGTGGTCGCCCTCGGCCCCGCGCGTGCGGTGGTCGGGATTCAGGGCGTGATGGCCATCATCATCTTCGGTCGAGCCCCGTCCCCGTTCGCTGAATCCGTTGCCATGGCCGTCGCAGTTCTGGCGGGCGGTGCCGTGCAGACCACGGTGCAGCTACTGGTGAGGGTCCCCATCGGCCTGAGGCCGCAGCGCAGCTCCACCGCCCTGGTCTTCCAGCAGCTCGCCGACCTGTCGGCTGGAGGACCGGGTCACCTGAGCGCGGCCGTCGGCGTCACCATCGACAGGGCCATGGCCACGTTGAACGCCGGCGCTCTCTTCGGGCGCCCGGATGTGCAGGCGCTGCGAGGCATGCTCGACGAGGCCCGCCGGATGAGCCTCGAACTGATCGCACTCGACGGGCTCCTCCGTCGGTTGCCGGACGATCCCGTGACCGATCGAGCCGTCGCGCGTGTCCGGACGACAGTCGGCTGGTTCATGATGGCACTTGCGGATGCCGTGACCCTCTCCGGACCGAAGGGGCAGCAGCTGGAGCCCGGGGCGGGCGAGTGGAAGGAACTCCGTGAGGCCCTGGACGAACTCGACGGCGAGATGGAGCGTCGTCCCTCTGCGAGTGGCCTCGCACCACCGGTCCAGAGCCATTTCCGATCGCTCCGGGGTCAGCTTCGAGCCGCGGCCCGACTGACGGTCCGCGCCACCGCCGTTTCGAACGGGCCGAACGGGTCGCATCTCAAGCTCGCGGTGCCCAAGCTCCATCCCATCGTCGCGGACCTCCGATCCATCTGGGACGTCCTGGCCGAAAACCTGACACTCGCCTCCCCCGCCTTCCGGCACGCCATCCGTCTGGCCGTCGTGGTGCCCTCGGTGGCTGTCGTGGCCCAGCGCTCCGGTCTGGATCGCTCCTACTGGGTCCCACTCTCTGCGGCGGTGGTCCTCCGGCCCGACTACTTGGCCACCATGACCCGGGGCCTGGCCCGGGTGGTCGGCTCGTTGGACGGCGTCGGAGTGGTGGGAGCCATCGTCGGCGGGCTGCACCCGGGGATCGGCGGCGCCGTGGCGCTGGTGGCACTCACCGCGTGGGGCACCTTCACCTTCTACCAGTCGAGCTACGCGGTGGGGGTCGCCTTCCTCACCGGGCTGGTGCTCATACTGACCGGCGTCGGCCAACCGAACACCCTCGCGCTCGCCGGCTACCGGCTCATCGACTCGGTCATCGGTGGGTCGGCAGCCTTGTTGGCCTACGTTCTGTGGCCGACCTGGTCCAAAGAAGAGGCCCGGCAGTCACTTGCCCGGCTGGTCGCCGCCCAGCGCCGGTATGTGGCCAAGGTGCTGGCCGGGTTCACCATCGACGGGACGGGTGAACCCGAGGATCTCCGGAACCTCGCGCGCAGGGCACGGCTCGCCTTTATCGATGCCCAGTCCGCAGTAGGACGCTCCGTAGCGGAGCCGCCTGCCAAGCGGATCGACCCCGAGACCAGCCAGGGCATCCTGGGTGCGCTACGTCGCCTGATTCGGGCCGCCCACAGCCTCAGGACCGAAACGACCGCATGCCCCGTCCTACCGGGTGTCGACAAGTTCGCGGCCGCCGTCGACAGGTCGTTCGCGGACGTCGAGGCCGGCCTGGCCCGGGACATGTCCGTCGAGAGCCTCCCACCGCTGCGGGACATCTACCACCGGATCGACCGGACCGCAGCCGGCGACCCGGTCATGGTCCCGGTCCTCATCCAGCTCGATGAGATGGTCAACGCCGTGGACACGGTCGGCCAGCTGATGGGTGCCGGCGACCCTGTCGAACGCGACTGAGAGCACTGGGAGGTGCCAGTTCATCCGGTGGACGGCAGGAGTCGGTCGGCCAGAAAGGCACCGACGGCGGCGATGCTCCGGTCGGCTTCGGGGACCAACGGCGCCGGAAAGGCCTGGAACACGTGGACCATCTCGGGCCAGACGGTCAGCGTGGCCTCTCCCCCTGCCGCCCGGATCCGGTCGGCCAGCACCGTCGCATCGTCGATCAGGACCTCGTGCTCGCCGACTTCGATGCGTACAGGGGGAAGGCCGCCCAGGTCCTCGGCGAAGAGCGGCGAAGCCAGCTCGGTGCGCGGGTCGGTGTCGCCCAGGTAGGCGCCGGCCATCAGGTCGAGACCCTCCTTGGTGACCATGGGATCGAGATCGCCCACCGTCGCGTAGGCAGCGGCCGACTGGGTGAGATCGACCCATGGCGACAGGCATACCGCGGCCGCCGGAAGTGGCACACCGGTGGCCCGCAATGCGAGCAGCGCAGCTACGGCCAGCCCGCCACCGGCTGAATCGCCGGCGATGCCGATGCGCGAGGGCTGCACTCCGAGCGCGACGAGATCTGCATATGCCGCAGTGGAATCGGACACGGCGGCGGGAAACCGATGCTCGGGGGCGAGCCGGTAGTCGAGGGTGACGACCGGGCACCCCGATGCCAGAGCGATCCTCCCGGCCAGGGCGCGGTGGGTGTCGAGCGAACCGGTGCAGTAACCCCCGCCATGCAGGTAGAGCACCGCTGCATCCCGCCCACTCCCCTCGGGGATCAGCCAGTCGGCATTGCGCCCGCCCAGCGCCCCCGGTTCGACGGTGACCCCGTCAGGTGCGGGCGAAGACGAGGAGAGATCCTCCATGGCCTGGCGCTGGTCCCCGATGGAGCCGGAGGTGACACCGGAGCCAGCGAGGAACGATCGGATCATCTCGACACCAGGGTGGGTCACCGGCGCTCCCTTCTCGTACCGTTCGACCGAGGCCGTCGGTTCAGCCGCAGGATAGTGCTGCGTCCATACGGACCCGACAGACCACCTAGGGTTTCGGGCTGACCACTGTCGATCGTCAGACAACTGCAAGCACGCCCCCCCACCGGCGGGCGGAGGGAGCACACATGCCCGCAGGCGGCCACTTCGGACTCACCCCGATCACCGACCGGGACGACGCCATCGCTGCCGCGCTCGAGGAGGCCAGCGTGCCGGCGCTCATGATGTCGGTGGTCCACATGACCGGCGATCCATCGATCCTCCGAGGTGCCCTGCGGCCGGCCGGCATCTACCTCAACGAGATCCAAGGGTTCATGACCCCTGAGGACCAGGCCGCAGTGCGGGCACAGGCCCTCGATGCGATCATCGCCTATCGGGACCGCGGGTGCGTGCTGCCACCACCACCGGGTGCCCAGCTGGTCAACGAGATGATGAACGTCCTGGTTGCCCAAGAGGTCCCCGACGAGTATGTGCCCCTGATGCTCGAGGAGCTCGAGCTCGACGGTGTCGACGCCCGCGACCTCGGGTGGGCCGATGCCGTACCGAACGAGAACAAGGAGGCCTTCCGCGTCGTCGTGATCGGCGCCGGCATGTCCGGGCTGCTGGCCGGCTTTCGCCTGGCCCGTGCCGGCATTCCCTTCACCATCCTCGAGAAGAACTCAGGGGTGGGAGGCACATGGTGGGAGAACCGCTATCCGGGTTGCCGGGTCGACGTCGGAAATCACTTCTACTGCTACTCGTTCGCCCCGAACAACGAGTGGTCGGAGTTCTTCGCCCGGCAACCCGAGCTGCAGGCCTACTTCGACCGCTGCATGCACGACTTCGGGATCGCCGAACACATCCGCTTCGAGACCGAGGTGGTCAGCGCACGGTGGAACGACGGATCGGCCCACTGGTCGGTCGAGCTACGTGCACCGGGAGGCGCCACCGAGACCGTGGAGGCCAACGCGGTGATCAGCGCCGTAGGGCAGCTCAACCGCCCCAAGCTTCCCGACATCCCCGGACGCGACTCGTTCGAAGGGCCGTCCATGCACTCGGCCGAGTGGGTGGAGGGAACCGACCTCACCGGCAAGCGGGTCGCCGTCATCGGCACCGGCGCCAGCGCGTTCCAGATCGTTCCCACCATCGCCGACGACGTCGCCCGTCTGACCGTGTTCCAACGATCGGCACCCTGGATGTTCCCCAATCCGCACTATCACGATCAGGTCGGGCCCGGGGCACGGTGGGCCTTCGAACACCTTCCCTTCTACGGCCGCTGGTACCGGTTCCTCCTGTTCTGGCCTGCCTGCGACGGCGGGCTGCCCGCCATGCGGGTCGATCCCGAGTGGCCCGACCAGAGCCGTTCGGTCAGCGCCATCAACGACGCTGCTCGGGAGATGTTCACCCGGTGGATGACCGACCAGGTCGGGGACGACGAGGATCTCGCGGCGAAGGTGGTGCCCGACTACGTGTGCCTCGGCAAGCGCACCCTCCAGGACAATGGCAGCTGGCTCACCGCGCTCACCCGTGACAACGTCGACCTGATCACCGATCCCATCGAGTCCATCGGATCCGACCGCATCGTCTGTCAGAGCGGCGACGAGTACCCGGTGGACGTCATCATCCACGCGACGGGCTTCCACGCCAACCGCTACCTGTGGCCCATGGAGATCGTCGGCCGCGAGGGGATCGTGCTGTCCGACCAGTGGGGCGATCGGCCCACGGCGTACCTGGGCATCACCGTCCCGAACTTCCCCAACTTCTTCTGCCTCTACGGGCCCGGCACCAACCTGGCCCATGGTGGAAGCCTGATCTTCCACTCCGAATGCCAGATCCGCTACATCATGGGCTGCATCAGCGCCGTCCTCGATGGAGACCACGCCTCCCTCGAATGCCGCCAGGAGGTCCACGATGCGTACAACCAGCGTCTGCAGGCCGAGCTCGACACCATGGTGTGGTCGCACCCGTCGATCCGCCACAGCTGGTACCGCAACACCGAAGACCGCATCTACATCCTCTCCCCCTGGAGGTTGGTCGACTACTAGCATTGGACCCGGGCGCCGGCGCTCGACGAATTCCTTCTCTCCCGCGGGCCCGGCGCGGCGGTGATCGCCGGCTGACACCCCGGCCGATCAACCTGCGCCGGTCGCCTCTCCGGAGGGTCCGGGCCCTTGCCTCAATACCACTCTACGTGGGATACTTACCACTGATGGTGTGATCATCATGGTCAAACGGAAGGTCCGAGGGGTGTTCGATATGGCGAGATGTTGGAGGCGCTGGGTTGGCGCATGCACGGTCGCCGTGGCGACCCTGGCGATGGCACTGGGCGCCGCCTCGCCGCCGGCATCGGCCGCCACCAGCGTTGGCCATGCAGTCGGGGCGCGGGTGTCGGTCAACTTCTGGTTGGCCACACCGGCGGGTGCGACCTACGCCTTCGGGTCCCCTTCCTTCGGATCCCTCCCCGGCCCCCTCAATCAGCCCATCGTCACCGCGGTGACCACCAATGACGGGCAGGGATTCTGGCTGGTGGCGGCGGACGGCGGCATCTTCTCCTTCGGCGACGCGGCCTTCTTCGGTTCCACCGGAGCGCTCGTCCTCAACAAGCCCATCGTCGGGTTGGCCGATACCCCGGACGGCAAGGGCTACTGGATGGTGGCCGCCGACGGTGGCATCTTCTCCTTCGGCGACGCGGCCTTCTTCGGGTCCACCGGGGCACTCGCCCTCAACAAGCCCATCGTGGGCATGGCGGCGACCCCGGACGGCAAGGGCTACTGGCTGGTGGCCTCCGACGGCGGCGTGTTCTCCTTCGGGGACGCAGCCTTCTTCGGGTCCACCGGGAACATCACCTTGCAGCAGCCGGTCATCTCGATGGCGGCGACCCCGGACGCCAAGGGGTACCGGATGCTCGCGGCCGACGGCGGCGTGTTCTCCTTCGGGGACGCAGCCTTCTTCGGATCGGAGGCCGGAGTCTCGGGTGACCAAGTGCAACGCCTGGTCTCCACCCCAGCGGGGGGTGGGTACTGGATCGTCCGCCAGAATGGGAACGCCACGCCGTACGGCAACGCCGCTTCGTTCACCATCCCGACCCAGGCGCTGCTCTTCAAACCGGTGACAGCGGGCGACAAGGCGGTCCTGTTCGCCTTCCAGCAGCTGGGGAAGCCCTACATCTGGGGGGGGAACGGACCCGCCGGCTATGACTGCTCCGGGCTTGCGCTGGCATCATGGAGCCAGGCTGCCGGCGTCGTGTTCGCCAGAGTGGCCAATGACCAGTACCACACCGCTGGGGTGCCGGTGTCCATGGACAGCCTGCAAGCAGGGGACCTGGTCTTCTGGGGTTCGAGCCAAACCGACTGGACCAGCGTTTACCACACAGCCATCTACGTCGGGGGCAACAAGATCGTCGAGGCGACAGGCAACCACGTGCAGCTCAACACGCTGGGTCAGTGGGGACCGAGCGACGTGATGCCTAACGGCCGGCACCCCTGAAGTTCCCCGAGCGCCATCCTTCCTCATCCGGCAGGAGGACTGCCTCGCCGGATCGACCGCCGTTCAGACGACGAAGGCGCACCCGTCCCACGGAGCCACCGGATGTCGACGGCGGCGCCCCTCCAGCGTGAGCTGCAGCTGGCGGGGGCGGAGAGCACGGGGTAGCAGGGCGTGCACCAGCACCCCTTCCACCCGAAACATCTGGTAGCCGTCGAGTGATGCGGGCGGCTCGACGGAAGCGCCGAGGAACGAAACCCCTCGACAGCACCGGTTGCTCCCGCACCGGACGTAGAGCGACCCACCGTGCTCCTCGACGAAGGAGCGGAGGTCCGGCGACACCGTCACCAACACGACACCATTGTACGCGTCGAGGACGTTGTCCTGTGCGGGATCAGGCGCTGGTCAGATCGGCGCTGCCCATCCATTCGGCCAGGTCATCACCCGGGAACAGGCCGATCGCTGCCGGCGAGATCGGCCGCCCGTAGAGGAACCCCTGGGCCAGGTGACAACCGAGGGAGGTCAGCTGAGCAGCCTGCCCGGGCCGTTCGATCCCTTCGGCGATGACCGACAGCCCCAACGAGTCGCCCAGGGCGATCACGGCACGCACGATGGCCATGTCGTCGGGGTCCTGGTCGACCTGGTCGACGAAGCTCCGATCGATCTTGAGGGTCTCGACCGGAAGCTGCTTCAGGTAGCTCAGCGACGAATACCCGGTTCCGAAGTCGTCGATGGAGAAGTGGACTCCCAGCTCGCGGATCCGGCCGAGGACGCCCACGACGGCCACCGGGTCGCTCAGGATGGCACCCTCGGTGATCTCCAGCCAGACGTGGTCGGCCCAGAAGCCCGAGTCCTCGATGGCACCGGCCACCAGGTCGGGGAACTGTGGATCGGCCAGCTGCTGTGCGGACACATTGATCGAGATGTTGAGCCGCCCGTTGTCCTGGAGCTCCTTGGCCCGCTCCGCCGCCCACACTGCCGCCTGGCGACAGGCCTCGCGCATGACCCAGGTGCCGAGTGGCACGATCAGCCCGCACTCCTCGGCCAACGAGATGAACTCGCCCGGAGCCAACAACCCACGGACCGGGTGCTGCCATCGCACCAACGCTTCCATCCCCACCAGGCCCAGATCGCGGAGATCGACGACCGGCTGGTAGTGGAGCTCGAACTCTTGACGCTCAAGTGCCCGGTGGAGCTCGTTCGACGTCTTGAGGGTGTGCAGCCTCGGCAATTCGTCGTCCTCGCGGTAGATCGCCACCCGAGCCGGGCCCACATCCTTCGCGCGGTACATGGCGACGTCGGCGTTCCGCAGCAGTGACGTCGCCGACATCCCCCCTCTGCCGGACAGGGCGATGCCGATGCTCAACGAGACGAACTGCTCGTGGTTCGATTCGGCGAGCGGTTGGTCCAAGGGGGCCTTCAAACGCTCGGCGACCTCGAGCGCCTCTGCTTCAGTCTCCACTTCACACAGTGCGGTGAACTCGTCGCCTCCGAACCGGGCCAGCAGATCACCGGGCCGGAGGGCGCCTTCCAATCGGCCGGCCACGCGCAGCAGTAGCCGATCGCCGGCATCGTGTCCGAGGCCGTCGTTGATGAGTTTGAACCGGTCCAGGTCGAGGAACATGAGGGCCACCTGGCGGCCACCGCGCTCGGCACGTACCAGCATCAGGTTCAGGCGCTCCATGAACATGCTCCGGTTGGGGAGCCCGGTCAACTGGTCGTGCACGGCGGCATGGGCCAGCTGCTCACGCAGGGCACGGCGCTCCGTCACATCCTCGATCTGGCCGATCATGTAGATCGGCTCGCCCGACCGGTCACGGATGCACGACGCGCCCACCGACAACCACAGCACGTGGCCGTCGGCGTGAAGGCAACGCGTCTCCAGGCTGTAGCTGTCGGCGTCGCCGCAGATCACCGATTGGATATGAGCAGCGTTCTCCTCCCGGTCGTCGGGGTGGGCGACCTCCCCCTGGCTCATCCCCTCGAGGTCCTCGGGTCGGTACCCGAGGATGTCCGCGTACGCCCGATTGACACGGATCAACACGCCCTCCATCGACGACAGCCCGATGCCCATGGGCGCCTGCTCGAAGACATTGGCGTTCAGTGCGCGGGTTTCGGCCAGCGTCGACTCCGACCGAGCCAGCAGCGCCAACCCCCACGCCACCGCCTCCCCCACCATCACGCAGCACGGGATCACATAGACCGCAGAGGCCAAGCCCAGATCGGACCGGCCTACCGGGCCGGCCAGCAGGGGAACGATGTAGGCCACGACCAGGAGCGGCGCGAACTTGAGGGACATGCCCCGGGGTTGGGCCAGACCCAGCCAGGCAAAGATCATCAGGAACGTGATGGCATAGATGAACCCGTTGCCGGCGGCCAGCCGGTAGTCGAACCCGATGATCGCAAACGTGAACGGCACCAGCCACAACGTCAGCGCACGGGGCCAGCGCCCCCACGGGAGCACCCAGATCACCACACCGGAGACGAGGGCGCCGGCGCCGGTCACCACGGTGGCAAACCGTGATGCACTGCCAGGGGCGAGCAACTCCGCCGACACCACCAACAGGCTCGAGACCATGAAGACGCCGGCGGCGAGCTTCATGACGACAGAGGCCGGCAGGTTGCCGTCCGCCGTCACCCCCTCGACCCCCTGGTCAGCCATGCATGTTCATCGGCATTTCGGCCCGAAATGTTGAATCCCGGCTGGTCACTCCCCCCAAACGTGAGCCGGAACAGCGCCCGGACCTGTGGAAAACTGCCGATCAGACCACCTCCAGACCTCCTCCGGTCCACCTCCCTCCACCGGCAGCAGCCGCCGCTCCCGCACCCCGTCCCGCTGGCCCCTGGCGGCGACGCGGTGGTCTCCGAGCGGCCATCGATGGCGTGTACCGTGCAACCACCATGCGCCCGAGAGGAGCGCGACCCCCACGATCCTAGGAGTCGCCACCATGAGCACCTTCCCCTACGACGACCGCTTTGCCGTGCACCGCCGGCTTCCCGAGGAGGGGACGCCGCGCCCCGAGCTCCTCGAGGCGCTCCGGACCATGGCCGGCGAGGAGGACGCGACGTGGGAGTCGGGCAAGTGCTCGGGCACCATGTACTGCGGAGATCACGAGCACTACGGGTTCATGACGGAGGCCTTCGGCCTCTTCGCCCATGTCAACGTGCTCCAACGGGACATGTGCCCCAGCGCCACCAAGTTCGAGTCGGAGATCATCGCGATGACCCTCGACCTCCTGCACGCCGAGGCGGTCACCACCAGTGAGCCGGCAGGTCTGGTGGCCTCCGGCGGAACCGGAAGCATCTGCCACGCCATGCTCGCCTACCGGGAGTACGGGGCCAAGGTGCGGGGCATCAGCCGGCCCAACGTGATCAAACCCGAGACGGCCCACCCGGCGTTCGACAAGGCGTGCCATCTCTTCGGGATCGACCTGCGGGTGGCGCCGACCGACCCGGTCAGCACCCAGGTCGATACCGAGTGGGTGGACCGGCACATCGACGGTGACACGGTGGCCATCATCGGCTCGGCGTGCAACTACGGATACGGAACCGTCGACCCGATCGACCAGCTGTCGGAGATCGCACTCCGGGGTGGAGTCGGGCTCCACGTGGACGGTTGCCTCGGTGGGTTCATCCTTCCCTTCGGCCAGGAGCTCGGCTACGACGTCCCCATCTTCGACTACCGCCTTCCGGGGGTCACCTCGATTTCGGCAGACACCCACAAGTACGGGTACGCCTTCAAGGGAACCTCGGTGCTCACCTTCCGGGACAAGGCAATCCGCAACGCCCAGTACTTCTTCCTCACCGACTGGAGCGGGGGCAAGTACTGCTCACCGGGTATGGACGGCTCACGCTCGGGCGGGCTCCTCGCCGCCACCTGGGCCGCCATGGTCCAACTCGGAAGGGAGGGCTACCGCCGCTACGCCAAGGCCATCTTCGAGACGGCAGCCGCCATGCAGCGCTCGGTGCGCTCCCATCCCGAGCTCCGCATCCTCGGCAACCCCACCTTTCTGTTCAGCTTCACCTCGGACGAGTTCGACATCTACCACCTGAACGACTTCATGCGTGAGCGTGGGTGGCGGTTCAACGGACAGCAGTACCCGAACGCGCTGCACATGGCGGTCACCCGCCCCCAGACCCAGCCGGGTGTGGCCGAGGCCTTCGACACCGACCTCAACGATGCGGTCACCTACGCCAAGCAGCACACCGACGATACGCCCAGGTCGGGGGCCATCTATGGCGGAGTGGCCGGCGGGATGACCGACGAGGCGGACGACTTCATCAAGATGATGATGGGCGACATGATGGACGCGCAACAGGCCATCCCCGCCGATGCCTGAGACACACCACCAGAAGCGCCAACTGCCGTCATGACCGGTTCGGCCGCACCCGCCCGAGACGAACGGTACGTGCTGGCCATCGACCTCGGTACCGGCGGGCCCAAGGTCGGCCTGGTTTCACTGACCGGTGCCATCGCCTGCAATGAGCATCTTCCGGTCTCCACCCACAAGACGCCCGACGGCGCGGCCACCCAGGACGCGGATCAGTGGTGGCAGCTGGTCCGGGCCAGCGCGCGTCGGGCCATCGACTCGGGAGTTGTGGCCCGCAACCGCATCGTGGCCGTCTCGTGCACCGCCCAGTGGGCCAGCACGGTGCCGGTGGACGCCGCCGGGCACCCGGTCGGCGACTGCCTCCTGTGGTCCGACACCCGGGGTGGCCCGCTGGCCCGCAGCAAAGTAGGCGGCCCCGTTGCGGGTTACTCCCCCCTGGCCGCCGCCAGGTGGATCCATCGCAGCGGCGGTGCCCCTTCCACATCGGGGGCCGATCCCATCGGCCACATCCTCTTCATCGAGCACGAGCTGCCCCAGGTGGCCCGAGCCGCACGCTGGTACCTGGAGCCGGTCGACTACCTGGCCATGCGCTTCACCGGCATCGCCGCCGCCACGCCCGCCTCGATGGCCGGGGCCTGGCTGACCGACAACAGGCACCCCGAACGCCTGGAGTATGACCCGGTACTGATCAGGTCCGCGGGAGTTCCGGTGGAGAAGCTTCCGCCCCTGCGTCCCACGGGCAGCGTGGTCGGCGAGGTGCTGTCCGAGGTGGCTGGCGACCTGGGGCTGCCTGCCGGAGTCGTCGTCATCGCCGGCACTCCCGACCTGCACTCCGCCTGCGCCGGTTCCGGAGCGGTCTTCGCACACCAGGCCCACATCGCCATCTCCACGACCAGCTGGGTCAGCTGCCCGTTCCCGAAGAAGAAGACCGACCCACTTCGCCAGATCGCCACCGTGCCCGGCATCATCCCCGGGCTGAACCTGGTGGCCAACAACCAAGAGTCGGGCGGGCACTCCCTCGAGTGGCTCAGGGAGTGCCTCTTCGATGGACCCGATCTTCCCTCGTACGACCAGCTGACCGCCATCGCCGAACAAGCCCCACCCGGGAGCGGGCGGGTGCTCTTCACCCCGTGGTTGGCCGGCGAGCGTTCTCCCGTGGACAATCGGGCGGCACGCGGTGGCTTCCACAACCTCTCCTTGCAGACCACCCGGGCCGACATGGTCCGGTCCGTGCTGGAAGGCGTGGCCTTCAACTCCCGTTGGCTAACCGAAGCGGTCGAACGGTTCGTCGGGCGGCCGTTCGGGGCCATCCGGGCCATCGGGGGGGGCGCGACCTCGTCGCTGTGGTGCTCCATCTACGCAAACGTGCTCGACCGGACCATCGAGCAGGTCGCCGATCCTTTGCACGCGAATCTCCGCGGGAGCGCCCTGTTGGCCGGGATCACCCTCGGCCAGGTGAGGACCGAGGAGCTCCACCAGTTGGTGCCGGTGCAGGCGGTCCACGTGCCGGACCCGGACACTCGCCAGACCTACGACCAGCTCTTCGCCGAGTTCCCCGCCTTCTACTCGTCCCAGAAGGGCCTGTTCGCCCGCCTCAACCCACAGTCGGGCTGAACCGGGACCGGCATCATCCGGTCAGGACACGAAGTCCGGCAGAGAAGAGATGTGCCGGCCCGGGCCGACCCAACAGGAACCCCTGGGCCTCATCGCACCCCATATCGACCACGGCGCGCAGTTCCGCCTCCGTCTCGACTCCTTCGGCCACCACCTGCAGCCCCAGCTTGTGGGCGAGGTCGACCACGGTGGCGATGATGGTGGCATCCCGCTCGGAGGAGCCGAGCCCGGCAACGAAGCTCCGGTCCACCTTCAGTCGATCGATGGGAAGACCGTGCAGGTAGAGCAGCGAGGAGTAGCCGGTCCCGAAATCGTCGAGGGCGATGTGCACGCCCAGATCCCGGATCCTCTGCATCATCTCGCCGATGCGCACGATGTCCATGACCAACACCGTTTCGGTCACCTCGAGAGCCAACGAACTCGGTTCCAGGCGTGACTGGATCAGGGCGTGTACGACATCGTCGCAGAACTCGGGGTCTTGGAGTTGGCGTGCCGACACGTTCACCGAGATGGTGAGATCCGTCCGACCCTCGTCCTGCCAGAGGCGGCACTGGCGAGTGGCCTCCTGCAGCACCCAGCGCCCGATCGGCACGATCTCCCTGCTCTGCTCGAGCAGGGGTATGAACTCCAACGGTGGCACCGTTCCGAGCTCGGGGTGGTGCCACCGGAGCAAGGCCTCCATGCCCACCATGTCACCACCCAGCTTGAACAACGGCTGGTAGTGGACCGACAGCTGGTTCGCCTGATGGGCCAGGCGGAGCTCGTCGGCCAGCTGGCTCCGACGCCGGTTGTCCTTTCCGATCACCTCGTTGAACGACTCGAACCTGGCGGGTCCGCCCCGCTTGGCCTGGTACATGGCGGCATCGGCCTGGGCCAGACACACCTCCGGGTCGGTGTCGGCCAGGACCGGTGCGATGCCGATGCTCACCGAAGTGTGAAGCTGCCGCTCGCCGATGGGGATCGGTGCACGCATGGACTGGTGGATCCGTTCGGCCAGCGCCTGAGCTGCGGCCACCGGGTCGTCCAGATCCTCCGCGAGGACGACGAATTCGTCACCACCCAGCCGAGCCACCGTGTCCGCCCCTCGCACCAGCTCTTGGAGCCGGGATGCCACCACTTCGAGCAGGCAGTCACCGGCGGGGTGACCGAAGCGGTCGTTGATGGCCTTGAAGTTGTCGAGATCGAGGAAGAGCAGCATCGACTTGGTGCCCTTGCGTTCCGCTGCGAACGCCGACTGCCGGAGCCGGTCGGTGAGCAGGGTGCGATTGGGGAGGCCGGTCAACTCATCGTGCAGTGCGCGGTGGGCCAGATTGGCCTGCTCCTCCTTGAGGCGCTGCTGCAGGGCCCGGCGGGTGCCGTCGAATTGGCGGACGATCCGGACCAGGCTGCCGTCACAGCTGAAACGCACCACGTTGCCAGCCAAGGTGAGCAGTTCGTCACTGGTCTGCAGCCGGGCCCCCTCCTCGGCGATGACGACGTTGGTGCAGTCGCGCCAGGCAAAGTAGGCCTTGGCCACGCTTGCCAGCTCGGCGTCCACGAGGATCGCCTGTTCGCCCTGACGGGCCAGCCTCTCCTCTTCTTCCGTCGAGGCAGCCTGGTCGGTGGCGAGCCAGCGACCGATGAGCTCGGTGGCCAGTCGAGCGGTGGCGAAGGCCTCACCCCTGAGGCTCTCGGAGAACTGTCGGTCCACCATGCGACCCACCTCGTCGGCCCGGGCCTGTAGTGCCACCCCAAGTGCCACCCGCTCCTCGCTGACCACGGACAGCGGGGCGGCGTCGCCTTCCAGTGGGATCTCGGATTGCGGCATCGGAACCATGCTCTCCCTATCGGCCGAACCTGGCCACGACTTGACAACCGGCGTTGCCACTAGTGCACCACCGTGGTCAGCCCGGCCCGTTCCATCGGCTCGCAGCCGGGCAGGGTGGGAGCCGTTCCGAGCACCGATGCAGCGTGTTCGACCAGCCACGCCTCGAACCGGCCCACCTCCATCGGCCGGGCCAGGAAGAACCCCTGTGCGCTATCGCATCCGAGCACGGTGAGCTGCTCCCAGGTGGCCGCATCCTCGACTCCCTCGGCCACCGTCTGCAGGCCGAGGTTGCCCGCAAGGTCGACCACGGAGCGCACGATCATCGCATTGTCGAGGTTCTCCGCCATGTCCTGCACGAAGGACCGGTCGATCTTGAGCTGGGTGACCGGCAGGTCGCACAGATAGGCCAACGAAGAGTACCCGGTCCCGAAGTCGTCGATCGACATGGTGAGCCCCATGTCCGCCAGATCGGTGAGCACCCGTCGGGCCCGCTTGGGATCGGTCATGATGATCGTCTCGGTGATCTCCAGCTCGAGCAGGCGGGCCGGAACGTTCCACCGGGCCAGGGCGGCCTCGACGGTGGCCGGCAATGAAGTGTCGAGCAGGCTGCGGGTCGACAGATTGACCGCCACCGAGAGCTCGGGGGAACCACGGGATTCCGAGGCATCGAGCCACCGGCGGCACTGGCGCAGCGCCTCGTCGAGCACCCACAAGGTCATCGGCTCGATCAGGCCGGTCCGTTCGGCCTCGGGAATGAACCGATCAGGGTAGAGGAGGCCCAGTGTCGGGTGCTGCCACCTGATCAACGCCTCCGCCCCCAACACCCGCCGCGACGCCAACGCCACTTTCGGCTGGTAATGCAACAGGAATTCGTTGTGGGCCACTGCGTTGCGGAGGTCACCGAGGAGGGCCAGGTGGCCGGGGGTGTTCGGGTTGAGCTCATCCCGGTAGGAGACCACGTTGCCACGGGAGTCCTTGGCTGCATACATGGCCACGTCGGCACGTTGCAGGAGGAGATCGGCCGTGTCGCCATCCACAGGGGCCATCGAGATGCCGCAGCTCGCCTCGATCCCCAGCTTGATCC
This sequence comes from Acidimicrobiales bacterium, assembly GCA_017883135.1. Lineage (GTDB taxonomy): Bacteria > Actinomycetota > Acidimicrobiia > Acidimicrobiales > RAAP-2 > Bog-756. Next base: position 7,898 of record JADGOE010000022.1, on the reverse strand, counting down.
CATCGACCTCGAACGGCTGTTCGAGCGCCTCGATGATCCGCTCGGCCAGGTGGACCGCATCGTGGTTACCGGTGATGTTGGGCAGCAGCACGCAGAACTCGTCTCCTCCCAGCCTGGCCAAGGTGTCCCCGTCCCTCAACACCTGGCGCACACGTGGACCGACCTCGATCAGCACCCGGTCGCCGTAGCGGTGGCCCATGGTGTCGTTGATCTCCTTGAACCGGTCGAGGTCGAACAACATCACCGCGCACGATGTCCCGTCGAGACTCCCCTGTTGCAGTGCTTCGGTCGTCCGGTCGTAGAAGTAGGACCGGTTGGGCAGGCCGGTGAGCATGTCGTGGAGTGCCTGGTGGGCCAGCAGTTCCTCTGCCCGCTCCTTCTTCTCACCGGTGGCACCGGCCATGCGGATCACCATCGCCAGTACGAAGGCTCCGAGCGCACCGAGCGCCTCGGCCTGGGCGCGGGTGAGGAACGACGGCAGCCAGCCCCACCAGATGAGCCACTGGGCCACCACAATGTTGGCCAGTGACCATGCCATGACCGGGCGCCACATGGCAGCACCACCTTGCTGCAACTCCTCCAGGGCCACGAACGCGTAGGCCATCCCGAGGGCCGGGCCCCACCCTGACAGGTAGATCACGGCGGTCACAGCTCCGACGTGGACCGCCAGTCGGCAGTGGACCTTGAGCGATCCGGGCGGAGCCTTGTACCAGGGCTCGACCAGCACCGAGAGGACTCCCGCCCCGATGATCGCGACGAAGTAGGTCCACACCGGCACCTGGGTCACAAGGTCGAAGTGGCGGAAGACCAGCAGAACGCCCAGCGCCACCGGGCCGATGACATAGCCCAGCAGAACCGGTGACAGGCTGCCCGGGGCGGGGACACTTCCGGCGCGTTCGCTGGCCTCGTCCTCCGGCGAAGTGACCTCACCCGAGTACGAATTCCGATCGCGATCCACTCCGCCCGGACGATGTCTGCCCACGATCGGGTATCGGCACGAACGGTCGTGCCCTTGAGATCACCCGCCGGCTACCATCGGGCGAGGTCCCTCCCATGGCGGCCGGACGACCAGGCTGCCCGGAGACCACCCCGCCGACCGCAGGGATGCATCGGTGATGCCAACAGGTGCCGGCACCGCCCGCCTGCCATCCCGATTCGGCGATCTCCGAGTCCGCCTGTCGCCCGCCGGACCGGTTCCCGCAGCTCCCATCCAACCATGATCGACCGCGCGTTCCACCCGGTCCGAACGCGCGGTCCGAGGCCGTCGGCGCCCGGCATCCTGGCGCGGTCCGCCTCCCGTGGCCCCGGTCCGACATCCCTGGTCGGGCACACACCCGGCGACGTTCTGCCTAGGGTGGTGTCCCCATCGAGCCACCAGGGAGGAACCGGTGAAGGCAGCGGTCTACTACGAAACAGGCGGTCCTGACGTCTTCCGCTACGAGGAGGTGCCAGACCCGGTGCCAGGCGCCGGTGAGGTGCTGGTGCAGGTCGAAGCAGTCAGCATCGAAGGAGGCGACACGCTCAACCGTCTGGGGGGCGAGCTGTCGCACACGCCGCACATCGTGGGCTACCAGTGCGCGGGCACGGTGGTGTCCGTCGGCGACAGCACCACCGGCTTCGCCGTGGGCGATCGGGTGGTCACCGTGGGCGTCGACGGATCCCACGCCGAGCTCCGAGCCGTGGGCGAGGCGTTCTGCTGGGCCATCCCAGCGGGGCTGAGCACCGAAGAGGCGACGTGCGTACCGGTGCCGTTCGGAACTGCCGATGACTGCCTGTTCGAATTCGGGCGCCTCCAGCCTGGCGAGACCGCCCTCATCCATGCCGGCGCCAGTGGAGTCGGAATCGCTGCCATCCAGCTGGCCAAACGAGCGGGCGCCCGGGTGCTGGCCACCGCCTCCAGTCCCTCGCGGCTCGAGCGCCTGGGCGAACTCGGACTCGATCACGGGATCGACTACACGTCGACCGACTTCGTCGATGAAGTCCGCAGACGGACCGAGGGCAACGGTGCGGACGTCATCGTGGACTCCATCGGTGGGTCGACGCTGCAGAAGAGCCTGCACTGCCTCGCCTATCGAGGCCGATGCATGACCTTCGGCGACGCCGGGCGGGAGTTCACCACGAAGTTGGACATCTCGTCGATGCGGGCCAACAACCAGACCCTGGTCGGCTACTTCCTCGGAGCCGAGCTCTTCTTGAGCCCACGGCCTCACGCGATGATCGCCGGGCACCTCGCCGACGTCGCCTCCGGCATGCTCCGCGTGGTCATCGACCGACGGTTCCCTCTCGAGGAGGCCGGTGAGGCCCACGCCTACATCGAGAGCAGGCAGGCGTTCGGTCGGGTGCTCCTGATTCCGTGACGGCTGGCACCGAGCCCATCGGCCCCGCTGGTCGGGCCCGCCAGCGGCTGCGCGGGACCATACCCGGCTTCGGCCTTCACTAGCCTGGGCACATGATTCGCAGCGCAGCCATCGGCGACGTGGACGACCTCATACAGATGATCCACGACCTGGCCGAGTACGAGCGATCGCCGGACTCGGTCGAGATCGACGGTGACCTGTTGACACGTGCTCTCTTCGGCCGATCGCCGACCGTGTTCGCCCATGTGGCCGAGGAGGATGATCGCCTCGTGGGCATGGCGATCTGGTTCCTCAACTTCTCGACGTGGACCGGCCGCCATGGCATCTACCTCGAGGACCTCTATGTCCGTCCCGAGGTGCGCGGCCAGGGGGTCGGCCGGGCACTCTTCACCGCGCTGGCGACGATCGCCCACCAGTCGGGCCACACCCGCATCGACTGGTCCGTGCTGAATTGGAACGAACCGGCACTGCGCTTCTACCGATTGCTGGGCGCTGTGCCCATGGACGAGTGGAGCGGCTACCGGCTCGCGGGCCCCCAGCTGGCCGCCCTGGCCGATCCCGGTGCACCATCCCCCTGAGAGTGTGCCGGTCAGGTGCGTGGGCCTCGGCGAGTCGGGGTCCGGACCGATGCGCTGGCGGTGGATTCAGATGGTGAACGCCAGATTGTCAACCAGCTGCGTGCCCAACGCCCGATCCCCCGTGCAGAGGATCTCCTCGGTCGGACGAGCTCCGTCGTCGTGGCGTCCACCGGTGAGGCGCAGGAACAGCATGGCCGGCATCTCGACACCGACAGTCGGTGGTGCGTCGAAAGACGGGACCACCGCGGCCCGGCCGTCGACCCGGATCGAATACCCGACCGATACCGGACCGGTCAGGTCGATGCGCACCCGGGACCCGTCGGGCATGCCCGCCCGCCGCCCCACGATGTAGCCGAGGCCGGTCGCCACCTCGTCCAGGGCGGACCGGAGGTCCTCCACGTCTGGACGGGGCTCGATGCCGAGTGCGAAGCGCATGTCGTGCTCGTGCATGTAGCAGTCGTAGTGACGGATCCTCATGAACCGGCCGTAGGTCTCGTCGGGGCCCGCCGGGGTCCACGAAGGGGCATCCAAATCGGCCTGGGTCATGGCCTCGAGCGCGGCCATGCGCCGGGTGGTGACCTCCTCGAAGCGCTCCGACATCTCCCGACCGCTCAGCGGGCGCATCGACTCGACCCAGATCTCGTTGGCCTCGGCGATGGGGTTCCGCATGTGGGTGAGATGGGAGACGTCCACGCTCGGAGCCTCGGTGCCGCACAGCATGGACTCAGCCCCGATGATGTGGCTCACGACGTCCCTCGCCGTCCATCCCGGCAGGCAGGTCTGGACGTCCCACTGGTCGTCGGTCATCCTCGAGCACAGCTCGGCAATGGTCGCGAACTCGTGGCGCAAGAGATCGACGGTGGCCTGTTTGTCAAGGATGGTCGGCATCAAGAGCACACCGTAGCGGGCCACGTCTGCCGACGCCCTTGCGGTGGTGCAATTTCGGGACCCGAGCGTCCGGCCCATCCGTGGGGACCGGCGCCATCGGGCCACGTGCATTCAACCAAACGACGGATTCAGCCGATACCCATGGCAGGCAGAACCAAGGTGACCATGTGAAACTCAGATCGAACGCGTGGAAGTACGCCCTCATAGGGGGTATCAGCGCGGTCGCCGGCTATTTCGTGCTTCCGAACGCGACCACCCAGGACGCCGTGTTCTCGACCCTCGGGACGGCATCGGTCGTGTGCATTCTGGTCGGCATCCACCTGCACCGACCCAAGGACCGCCTCAGCTGGTACCTCATTGCACTGGCAGGAGCCTGCTTCACCCTGGGTGACGATGCGCTCACCTACTACAACCTCGTCCTCCACACCGATGCACCGTCCCCCTCGTTCGCAGACGTACTGTACCTGGCCGGCTATCCATTTCTCTTTGCAGGAGTGCTGAGGCTCACCCGCGATCCGAACCGTTCCATCCGGCGGGAGGACAATGCCGATGCCGCGATCGTCTCGATGGGTGCCTTGGCCATCCTCTGGCACTTCTTGATGCACTCGTACGTTCAGGATGCATCGCTGAGCACCCTCGGGATGCTGGTCAACCTGGCCTATCCGATCATGGACATCGCCCTGGTCTTCATCCTCTTCCGCGCGCTGTTGTTCGGGGTGGCGAGGCGCCCGTTCCACACGTTGTTGGCCACGGCCATGATCCTCATGTTTCTGGCCGACTTCACCTTCGACCTCTCGATACTCCACAACAGCTACGCCACCGGCGACCCCACCGACGGCCTGTACCTCCTTGAGTACGTGCTGATCGGCGCGGCGGCACTCCATCCGTCGATGGCCGGCGGTGTCCGCGGATCCGACCCGGTAGAGGTGCTCGACGATCGCCGAGAAACAGCCAGTCGGCGTCGGATTCCCATCGTGGCACTTGCCGGGTTCATCCCGTTGGTGATATTGGCCGCCAGCAGCTTCTTCGGCGTACCGGTCAATCTTCCGGTGTTGGCAGGCCTCGGCATCGCCGTGTCCGCAGTGATCTATGTCCGGATCACGTGGCTGATCGATCGGATCAGCGGTCAGTCCCACGAGATCGAGGAACATGTCCGGGCACTGGAGGCATCCCACCTCGAGCGGGACGAGCTCGAGGCCGATCTGCGGTACCTGGCCTTCCACGACGAACTGACCGGTCTGGCCAACCGTGCACTCCTGAACGACCGGTTGGACCACGCCCTGGCCTCCATCGCCCGATCCGGCAGGTCGGTGGCGCTGTGCTTCGGTGACCTCGACGGGTTCAAGACGGTCAACGACACCCTCGGCCATCACGTCGGTGACACAGTGCTGGTGAAGGCGGGCGCGTTGCTGGGGTCGATCGTGCGGCCCGGCGACACCGTTGCCCGGGTCGGAGGCGACGAGTTCGCAGTCCTGATGGTCGACGTGGAGAACCCGGAGGCGGCGGTGGACTTCGCCCGCCGGATCGTCGGTAGTGGGTCAGTTTGAATCAGAGGCCAAGGAGCCCTAGCCGTCCGACATCATCCAATCCGAGAACTCTTCCCAGCTTGCCTTGCGAGGCTTGCGACCGTTCACAGGCGTCCAATCGATTCCGCCCTTGCTCACCTGTACTCGGCCGAGCAGCTTCTTTCCGGTTCTGACCTCGAACTCCACATCGACATTTCCGACGTTGAGGGGATGAGCGATCAGGAGTTCGACGTTGTGTGCTGTCATTCGGCCAGCTTACGGCTACGTGCGCGGTCTCGCCGATGCTCAGCAGTTGGGACGGTCTACCCTGGGACCCATGGCCAGTGATCCTGTTGCGTGTCTCATCTGCGGCCGGCCTTGCGTTGAGGATTCAATCGAAGGCTTGCGGCATGAGGTTGAGCCGGTCGACTACCACCCGCCCAAGGTCCGAAACCCGTTCACCGGTCACCAGGACGCCAACCAGGCAGCCGCCAGGATCGTGCGGGAGGCGACCGGGGACTAGGGCAGTTGCAGTGGGCCTTCATCAGGCCGGAATCTATCTGGGACTTCTTCCTTTTCCTTCACCATCCCGAGTTTCATAGCGTCGAGCACAGCCATCATCTGCTTCCAGTCAGCCTCGGTGATCGGGAATCGTCCTTCAATGGTCACCTTGTCGCCACCCGGAAGTAGAACTGGGATTGTCGTCAACGCGGGATCCTTGGGCGTATGGCTGGGGTCCTTGTAGACCCGAGCCAAGTCCTTTGGGGTACTGGGATTTGGCGGGTTCTCATCGGTGCCATCCTCCGTCTCGTCCAACTTGGCTTGTGATGCCACCGTATCACCGTGGGTGAGCCCAGCGAAGGACAGTGTTCTCCGGTACTCGGGGATAAAATCGGCCGCTCCGCTTCTGCTGAATCCTCGCTCCTGTTCAAGCTCCCACCGAAGGTGATCGTCGGTCGGAAGCTTGGCTCCGAACCGATTCCAAAGGTCCTGATGAATGGTCGGCATCAGTGCCGATTCCCTGACGGCTTCCGCTCGCTTGGCGGGATCAGGATGGCTGAGGATCTGAATCGCCAAGGGCGTCACTTTGACCTTCCGGGCTTGACCGGAACCTTCGTACTCGACCAGGCCAAACTTCCTCAGCGCGGCCACGACAAGGTTGGCGTTCCCCGCGGTCGATTCATATCCCCACACTCCGAAGGCGGTTGTCAGGGGAGTCGGATAGTCGTGCTGCTTCTGCCAGAGTTGCTTCGCCCGCTTGATCGCCTCTTCGAGGTCTACCGCTGGATAGCTTGGGCTCCGCTTCCGAGTGGAGCTGGTTGCCTGAATATCACTCATGTTGTTCGCCTCCTGTGGACCACAATACCACCGGCCCTATGGTGACGCAACCCATAAACTTGACACGCCTATTGCCCATGTGGTATGGTGGGAACCATAAAACAAGAAGCCCCCGGCGGTAACCGGAGGCTTCTCAGCGGGGACGAGGAAATGGCACCAGGCACCTTTGCGAGGGCGATCCAAGTGCGTTCGATTCCCGTCGTCTCCACCATGCATTGTACCAGGATCTACGTCCGATGAACAGGCTCTCGACCGAAAGGCGGGGCCAGGTGATCGCATGTCTCGTTGAGGGCATGAGCATCCGGGCAACCGTGCGGGTGACCGGCGTGGCGAAGAACACCATCGTCAAGCTTCTGGCCGATCTCGGTGAAGTCTGCTCCGACCACCAGGACCGGACCCTGCGGAACCTGCCAATCAAGCGGGTCGAGTGCGATGAAATCTGGTCATTCTGCTACGCCAAGGCCAAGAACGTGCCGGTCAAGTACGAGGACGAGTTTGGATACGGCGACGTGTGGACGTGGACGGCCATCGACGCCGACACGAAGCTGGTCCCCTCCTGGCTAATAGGGAAGCGGGACAGTCGGGACTGCTACACCTTCCTCACGGACCTGCGGTCTCGACTGCAGCCGGGGCGAATCCAGATCACCACCGACGGGCTGGCCTCCTACCTGAAGGTCATCGAACCCCTCTTCGGTGCTGACCGCACGGATTACGCGCAACTCATAAAGTCCTACGAGAGCACCCAGGTCGAAACCCGCTACTCCCCAGCGGTTTGCACGGGCATCAAGGTGAACGTCATCACCGGGGACCCCGATCCCGCTCACGTTTCCACCGGCTACGTGGAGCGGCAGAACATGACCATGCGGATGGGGATGCGGCGATCCACCCGACTCACGAATGGCTTCTCAAAGAAGATTGAGAACCACGCCCATGCGGTGAATCTCCACTACATGCACTACAACTTCGCCCGGCCGCACCAGACGCTGACCAAGCAGTTCGGGCGACCCACGACCCCGGTAATGGCTGCTGGGGTCGCCGAGCACGTGTGGTCAGTGTGGGAGATCGCCGGGCTGTTGGACTGATCGTCGCTTAGTATCGGGATCTCGGCGGCGAAAGGATCATCGTGGCAGTTGCACAGCGCGTAGCGTAGAGGCGTCGCCCAGCCAGGGAGTGAGCATGCCAGACAAGATCGAGTACAAGGCAGTGTCCTACGACCGCATCAACCGGGTCCG
>JADGOE010000063.1 GCA_017883135.1 Acidimicrobiales bacterium | reverse complement strand
CTCCTCGCGGCACCCTGGGGGTCTTGCCCGGTGATGCCGGAGTAGAGGGTACGCAGCCGCTCGACCACTTCGTCCTCGGAGAAACGCTCCGAGACCCAGGTCTGGCAACGGTGGCCGAGCTCGGTGCACCGCTGGGGATCCTCGATCAACCCCTCGACCACCCGGGCCAAGGCGCCCAGGTCACCGCGAGGCGACAGCAGACCGAGCCGGGGGTCGATGACCTCTCGCACGCCCCGGATGTCATAGGCAACCACCGGCCGGGCCATCGCCGCCGCCTCCATGGCGACCCGCGGGATCCCTTCGCGGTAGGACGGCAGGACGACCAGGGTCGCCGAGGCCAGATAGGGCCGCACGTCGTCCACGCCGCCGACGAAGCGCACGGTACCTGCCTCGGTGGCCGAGGCCACTTCGGCCTCGGTCAGTGCATCGCTCTGGTCGTGTTCGAAGGGGCCCACATGCACGAACTCGGCCTGCCCCGAGAGCGACGCCGCCAGCTCGAGGAAGTCGGCGCATCCCTTCTCGCGGACCAGGCGGCTGATCATCACGACCAGCGGGCGCTCCGAGTGGAGGGCCGGTGGTGGCGGGGTGAGGAACCGGTCCATCACGATCCCGTTCCCCACATAGGACAGCTTGCGCCGCGAGCAGATGTGGGCCGCGGGCAGGACCTGCTCGTCCTCGCGGCTCTGGACCAGCACGGTGGTCGCCCACGAGCAGCACCAGCGCTCGAAGCACCACCCGAGGACGTTCGCCGCCCGGCCGTTGCCGGCGAAGTACAGGGCGCCATGGATGGTGTAGATGGACGGGCTCCCGGCCAAGCGGGCTGCGGGAAGGCCCAGAAACGACGCCTTGGGGGTGTGGGTCTGGACGAAGTCGAACCGCTGACGGCGCAGGTACCGCCAGAGCTTCACGAAGGACCTGGCGTCGGAGAGGGCGAACTCCCGACGGATGGGGATGACCTCGACGGCGACACCCTCGACCGGGTCGTCGTAGGGGTCCCCCGACAGCACCGTCCAATCGATATCCGACAGGGATCGCAGTTGATTGGTAAGGAGCACCCGCGCGGTGAGAGACGTGGTGACGACCCGACATCCCCGCGGCCGGCGGGAGGGCGGGAGGCCGCGCGCATTCGTCGTCGACGCCATTGCTGACCCCCTCCCTTATCTGCACCCTCGTCGGTCTTCGACCCAGGCACACAACTTGGCGTGCCGCACGTCGAGAGCCACAAACTACCCTTCGGATCGACGTCGCCGGTGCGGGCAGCCGTCCGGCGCGCTCAGATGCCCAGTGTGGGCATCCAACGCTCCAACCACGCCTGCAGGGCGAGCACGTCCCACAGCTCGTGGGCGAGGTCACGCCGGCCCCGGAGGTGCTGGTCCCACGCCCGCCTGATCGGCTCGGGGTCGAGCAGGCCCTGGTGGCGCAGGCGCCGCTCGGCGAGCAGCTCCTCCGCCCACGGCCGCAAGGGGCCCCGGAGCATCGGCCCGATCGGGAAGCCGAATCCCATCTTCGGTCGCTCCACCAGCTCTGCGGGCACGTGGCGGTACAGCACCTGGCGGAGCAGCCACTTGGTGGCACCATCGTGCAGCTTCACCGACATGGGCAGTCGCCAGGCCAGGTCGAAGACGGCCCGATCGAGGAACGGCACCCGCGTCTCGAGCGAGGCGGCCATCGCCGCGCGGTCGAGCTTGGTGAGGATGTCGTCGGGGAGGTAGCCGACCAGGTCCAGCCAGAGCATCTGCTCGGTGATGCCGTCGAGGGCGGGCCACTCCGACGGGCGGGACGCCATCGAGACCGTCGGGCCCGCGCCTACCACCATCGACTCCGCGTGGTCCCAGTAGGACACCAGGGAGAGATACGCGTCCTCGGGCCCGGACGCGGCGAGCACCTTTCCCACCTTGGCCACCTTGGACGCCGGGTTTCTGATCTGCATGCGGGCCGGCATGAGCGCGGTGGCCCGTGCGGCGCCGTCCACCAGTGCCGGGGGCAGGTGCCCGAGGGCCGACCCGGCCAGGCGGCGGACCGGGTCGGGCAGGGAGGACGAGCGCTGCCACAGCCGCTCGAGCCAGGCATGCCGGTTGTACCCGGCGAACAGCTCGTCGCCGCCGTCACCCGACAGGGCAACGGTCACCTGGGTGCGGGCCAGCTTGCTCACCAGGTGCATCGGGATCTCCGAAATGTCGCCGAACGGCTCGTCCCAGATGTCCGGCAGCAGCGGGATGATGTCGGCGGCATCGTCGTCGGTGACTTGGAGGGGGGTGTGATCGGTCCCCAGGTGGGCAGCGACCGCGGCTGCCTCGGCCGACTCGTCGAACGCACGGTTGGAGAATCCGACGGTGAACGTCCGCACCGGTTGCGCGCTGTGCTGTTGCATCAGGGCCACCACCACGCTGGAGTCCACCCCCCCGGACAGAAAGGCACCGACCGGCACGTCGGCCACCATTCGGGCCGCAACCGAGTCGGACAGGACGGCCTCCAACTCATCGGCCAGGGCCTCGGGCCGGCCGTCCAACGGACGCCCGCGGGCGTCCTCGACTGCCTGGCGTGCGGACCAGTAGGCCCGCGCCGGAGGAAGCCCCCCGGGCCTGGCATCGGCCCCCACCGTGACCAGGTGCCCCGGGAGCAACTTGGACAGGCCCCGGTAGATCGTGTGCGGGGCCGGCACGCAGTTGTGCCGGAGGAACAGGGCCACCGCGTCACGATCGATGTCGGCGTCGAACCCAGGGATCCGGCACAGGGCCTTCAACTCCGAGGCGAAGGCCAGCCGTCCCCCCACCCAGCCGTAGTAGAGCGGCTTCTCCCCGAAACGATCCCGCACCAGGTGCAGCTCGTGGCGCAGACGATCCCATAACGCCAGGGCGAACATCCCTTCGCAGGACTCGAGGGCGCCCTCGAGTCCCCACGTGGCAACGGCTGCCAACAGGACCTCGGTGTCCGAACCGCCGCGGAACGCGAGACCCTCGGTCGCGAGCCGGTGCCGGAGCGCACGGTGGTTGTAGATCTCGCCGTTGTAGCTGACCACCCACCTCCCGTCAGAGGAAACCATGGGCTGGGCGCCCTCGGGACCCAGCTCCACCACCGACAGCCGGCGGTGGCCGAGGGCCACTCCGTGGTCGGCATCGGACCAGAACCCACCGGCGTCCGGTCCCCGATGGGTCAGCGTGGCGGTCATCGCTGCCACCTCGCGCCCGAGCGCTTCGGCCCCCGTCGTCCGCTTCGGGTCGAAGAGCCCAGCGATGCCGCACATCGGTTCAGGCTCCCGAAGGTGCCGGCATGACGCACGGCGGACGGCCGCGCACTCCCCCGCCGCCCCCTGGCTCGACCATCACGAGATCATCGGCGGTGGCGCTGGTGGTGTCAAGGAGGCCCGCGACCCGGCGCACCCGTCAGGACAGGGCAATGCGACGGCGGTAGTTGTGGTGCTCCACCGCTTGTGGCAACCTGCGGCGTGCCCGCGCCCACGTCACCATGAGCACGCGCGACCACCTCAGGGGGGTCTTCGCCCAGCTGCCGCCCGGGGTCCGTCGCCAGGTGCTGCACCGGATGGGCCGCTACGCACCGTGGGAGGTCGAGTTCAACTTCACGCCCCCCTCGCTCGACCGTGGCGAGGAGGCAGGCCCACCGGACTTCGTCGGTATCGGGGTCCAGAAGGCCGGCACCACCTGGTGGTACGAGCAGATGCTCACCCACCCGGGGATCTCGTCACACGAGGGGATCCACAAGGAAAGGCACTTCTTCGACCGTTTCGGCGCCCGGTCGATGGGTCCCACGGACATCGACCAGTACCACGGCTGGTTCCCCCGCAGGCTCGGCACGTTGACCGGCGAATGGACCCCCGACTACTTCGCCTACCCCTGGGTGCCCCCGCTCCTGAAGAAGGCGGCGCCGAACGCCCGCCTCCTCCTGCTGCTCAGGGACCCCGTCGAACGATTCCGCTCGGGCCTGGACCACCTCGACCGCATGGGCACGCCCCGTGACGGCACCGCCATCGCCGACGCCGTGCAACGGGGCTTCTACGACCGGGCCCTCGGGGTCTGGCTGGAGCACTTCGATGCCGGCCAACTGCTGGTGCTCCAACACGAGCGATGCGTGGCCGACCGCGATGCACAGTTGGACCGGACCTTCGAGCACCTCGGGCTGGCCGCGCACCGCCCCTGGGACACCGAGCAACCGGCCCGGCCGCCGACCAGCCGACGAGCCGCCCTCGACGACGAGGTGACGGAGCAGCTGGTCAGGCTCTACGCCCCTGATGTGGCCGGATTGTCGGCACGCCTGCCCGACCTCGACCTGGCACTGTGGCCGAACTTCGCCTACCTGGCGACCGGCGACGGCCCGTCGCCAGCCCGACCCACCGGCGGCCCCTTGCCCGGACCGAATTCACCGACCCGGCGGCCGTAGCGGGGGTTCTCCCCCATCCGACCCCGGGCACCGTCCCACAGGCCGTGCACGATGGCCGAGCGCTCGGCCCGGCTGCGGGCCTTCTGGAGGTGGCGGGCCGAATAGGCCAGGTGCCAGGCGTACCAGCTGGGCCGGCCGTGCCGGCGAGCCAGGGCGAACGAGTTCCGCGCGTGGTAGTAGGCCCGCCAGGCCTCGGTTGCGTCGGTGGGACGCCGCTCGCGCAGCGCCTCCTCGCGGCCCGGCGAGGTCTGCTGGGCGGCCACCCGACGGGCGGCCACGCCGTCGACCAGCACCTCGAAACCCTCCTCACGGGCCCGGCAGAAGAAGTCGAAGTCCTCGAGCCCGAAGAACCACTCCGGGTCGGGGAGCACCCCGGCGTCGACCACGGCCCGCGACACCAGCGTCGCTCCCCAGCAGGCGACGTCCACCGGGGTCAGGTCGAACGGCGACCCGGGCGGAGGGACCAGGTTCACGGTGTGGGCACCACGTCCCACGAACCTCCGGCCGTATGCCACCACCGCGCCGACCGGCGGGGATCGGTCCCCGAGGGCGTCGATGCGTCCGACGACATCGGCGAGGCGGGGCGCCGGCAGTGCGAAGAGGCCGACATCGTCCTCGCAGAGGTAGGCCCATCGGGTAGCGGGGTCGGAGAACGCCTCGACCAGTCCGGCCCGGAAGCCGCCGGCGGGGCCGGTGTTGGTGGCCAGTCGCACCATCGTGACCTTTGCCTCGAGTGCAGGGTCGTCGAGGCCGCCGACACCGTTGACCACCACCACGATCCGGTCGGGGGGCAGGCCCTCGACCTCGAGAAGGGACCGGGTGACGTCGCCGGCGAGGCCCGGCCGCATGTGGGTGAGGACCACCGCGGTCACCCCGTCGGGCGGCGGTTCTCGACGTCGGTCGGTCCCGCGTTCCGCCCCCTCGTCGACCGTCATCGTGCCCTCACGGAGCTAGGCTAACCGCGCCAACAGTGCAGGCCATGCTCGGCGTGCGGCGCGATTCAGCGACGCGTGGTCCCGTCGAGTCACGTGGGGGAGGCAGCTCGGGATGGAGATCGCAGACGCAGTACCGGTCGGCCGCGTGCCGCGTGGTGGGTCCGGCCGGTGATCAGTGTCGTCATGCCGGTGCGCAACGGCATGCCCTGGTTGGAGGACCAGCTCCGGGCCCTCGTCGACCAGCAGTGCGATGTCGAGTGGGAGGTGGTCATCGCCGACAACGGTTCCACCGACCGGAGTGCCGCCGTCGCCCAAGGGTGGGCCGACCGCCACGACACGATCCGGTGGATCGACGCATCCGCGCTCCTCGGTGCGCCTGCAGCTCGCAATGCCGGCGTGCAGGAAGCCCGCGGAGAGATGCTGGCGTTCTGTGACGCCGACGACGTCGTGCAACCCGGCTGGTTGGCCAGTTGCGTCACCGCGCTCGAGGAGGTCGACGTGGTGGCCGGCGTCTTCGACTTCTGGTCCCTCGGCGGCGGCTGGCCCTCACCCCCCAGGCCGGCCTCGATGCGCCAGCTCGGCTTTCTCCCCGCCGGCCTGGGTGCCAACCTGGCCGTGCGCCGGCCCGCCTTCGAGGCCGTGGGCGGGTTCGCCGAGGAGTTGCTGATCGGCGAGGACATCGACCTGTGCTGGCGCCTCCAGCACCACGGGTACCGCTTCGTCATCGAGTTCGGAGCGGTGGTGGCCAAGCGTGAGCGGCCTGAGTTCAAGAAGGTGTTCCGCCAGGCGGCTGCCTACGGTCGCAGTGGACCGGCGCTGTACCGCCGCCATCGGGTCCACGGAGCCCGGCGCAATCTGGCCGGAGCAGCCAAATCGTGGCTGTGGCTGGCCCTGTTGGCCCCGCGGCTGTTCGATCCGCGCAAGCGGAACCTCGAGTGGGCCCGTGCGGCCGGCATGCGCACGGGGAGGATCATCGGCTCGTTCAAGGAGCGGGTGTTCTTCCCGTGACCCCTGAGTGCGGCCGATCGATCATTCGACCTGCCAGTCGGACCCCACGTAGACCGGCGACAGCACCATGACGCCTTCGGGCAGCCGGGGCAGGTCCGGACCCATCACGTCGAACGAGGTGACCGGTCGCCACGGCAGCAGCGGCTTGCCCTTGCCCATGGCGTGACCGGCCATGGCCGGCCACAGCGAGTAGTGGCCCTTGCCCAGGGGTACGTGGCGCATGCGGCACTTGACCTCGAAATCGCCGGCCGGGAAGAACCCGTTGTGGCGGACGATGAACATCGGGAACGCGGTGCCCTGCGACACCCCGATGAAGAAGCTGGCCTCGTACGCCTCGGGTGCGTTGAGGGTGAGGCAGATGTCGAGGTCGCACTCGGAGCGGACCTGACCCCCGTCGGCGGCCTTGATCTCCACCTTGAGGACCTGGACCACGCCCTCGTTGGAAGTCACCAGCGACGCGTTCTGCTCGACCGCCGCACGGTAGCTGCTCACGACCTCCTTGGTCGGACCCGATACCTGCACCACCGCGTCCGCCAGCCACACCGCACGCTCGCACGACGCCTCCACCGAGGCGAGGTCGTGGGAGACGTAGAGCAGCGTGGTGCCCGATCGGACGATCTCACCGATCCGCTTGAGGCACTTCTGCTGGAAGTTGGCATCTCCGACCGAGAGCACCTCGTCCACCAGCAGGATGTCCGGCTCGAGGAATGCCGCGATCGAGAACCCGAGGCGCATCTGCATGCCCAGCGAGAAGAACTTGACCTGGCGGTCGATGGCGTCGGAGAGGCCGGCGAACTCGACGATCTCGTCGAAACGGTCCCTGATGGTCTGTCGGCCCATACCCAGGACGGCGCCGTAGAGGAAGACGTTCTCGCGGCCGGTGAGCTCGGGATGGATGCCGCTGGTGACACTGAGCAGCGCTCCGATCCGACCCTGCACCGTGCAGCGCCCGGCGGACTGGTAGGTCACCTGGCTGATGATCTTCAGCATGGTCGTCTTGCCCGAGCCGTTGATGCCGATCAACGCCAACGTGCCCCCCGGTGGGACCTCGAGGTTGATGTCCTTCAGCACCCACCGGTAGTCGTGGCGCGCACCCGACCCGATCGCCCGCCGGGCCCGCTTCATCTGGTCGTAGAACTTCGGTGCCGTCCGATCGGCGCGGAACTTCTTCCAGACGTGCTCGACTTGGATGGTCCCGTCAGGCAATGTCGGCAAAGTTCACCTCGAATCGCTTGAAGATCCTGAACCCGACGGCAAGGTAGATGACCGCACCGAGGGCGGCGACGGCGGTCAACTCCCACTGAGGGGACAGGCCCAACAGCATCGTACGCCGGGCGGCGGCGATGACCGGGCCCAGCGGGTTGAAGAACCCGTAGACCAGCTGCAGGTTGACCGACACCCCCCCCACCCAGTGAGCGCCCACGATGTGCCCGTTCACGAGAACGCCGGACACCTGGTGCCCGCC
Organism: Acidimicrobiales bacterium; assembly: GCA_017883135.1. Classification (GTDB taxonomy): domain Bacteria; phylum Actinomycetota; class Acidimicrobiia; order Acidimicrobiales; family RAAP-2; genus Bog-756. The sequence goes on along the minus strand of JADGOE010000063.1, from coordinate 6,925 downwards.
GGCGAGGTGAAAGTTCGTCGGGATCTTCGAGTACGGCCAGATCACCGGGGTGGCGAACAGACCCAACGAGAGGATGATCGGGAGCACCTGGGTCAGATCGCGCATCTGGATGATCAGGCTCGAGATGGCCAGGGTGATGCCGGCGGCGAACGCGACTTCGATCAGCATGAAGAGGGGGACCCACAACGTGGTGAGTGCCGGCGCACGCCCGAAGATGACGAACAGGATCGTCAGCGGTACCCACGACAGCAACGTGTTCAACCCGCTGACCAGCATGGACTCCAGTGGAAAGCACTCACGGGGGAACTGGGTCTTCGCCAGCAGCGCCTTGTTGGAGAGCAACGAGTTCCCGCCCGAGCCAAGCGATGCGGCGAAGAAGCTCCAGCACAGGATGCCCACGAACGCGTACAGGGCGTAAGGGACGCCCTCGCTGCCGAAGCCCTTCACGCGGGAGAACACGATGACGAAGATCATCAAGGTGGCCACCGGGCTCAACACCGCCCAAAGGATGCCGAGCGTCGCCTGTTTGTACTGGGCGCGGAAGTCGCGCTCGGCCAGGGTGTAGACGATCTCGCGATGGGCCCACAGCACGCGGATCGACTCGATGAAGCGGGTCTTGTGGTGGTACAGGAGCTCCGGCGGGGGCTCAGCGGGAATGGACGAGACATCGGTCACCACGAGCGCGTCCCCGCCCGAGGAATCAGCTATTGCCATCGGACGACACTACCCCCTCGACCTCATGCTTCTGGCCAGTCCCGATCCTCGTGCGCCGGACAACGATATCGCAGGTGGCCGGGCTCCGGCTACGCAGGCAGCGGCCGGGCCCCGCTAACATCGGCCCGTGCCGGCACCGGGGGAGCCCAGAACACCCAGTTCACGACCTCGGATCCGGGTGCTGTTGGCCATCAAGAGCCTCGGCTGCGGCGGCGCCGAGCGGCTTCTGGCCGACGTGGTGGCAAGCGGTGACCGCGGGGCCTTCGAGTACGAGGTGGCCTACATCCTCGACGCCGAGGATGCTCTCGCCGCAGCGATTCGCTCCGGTGGGACGCCCGTCCACTCCCTCGGAGCCACCAGCAATCCGGACCTCCGCTGGATGCCAGCCTTCCGCCGCCTGCTGGTGGAGGGCCGCTTCGACATCGTCCACTTCCACCTGCCCTACACCGCGGCGCTGGGACGGCTGGTGGTCGCGTCGCTCCCCAGGCGCCTGCGGCCGGTCACCGTCTACACCGAGCACAGCCTGTGGAACAAGGTGGCGGTGCTGGTTAAAGTGCTCAACCGGGCCACCGTCGGGCGCGACGGGGCGCTGCTTGCGGTCTCGCCCGCGGCGTACGACGCCCTGCCGCCGGCGCTCCGGCCCCGCGCCCGGGTGGTGGTGCACGGCGTCGACCTCTCGCTTTCCCGTGCCATGGTCGCGCGGCGTGACGAGATCCGACGCGAGGTCCGGGCCGAGCTCGGTGTCCCCGAAGGGGAGCTCTTGGCGGTCACCGTCGCCAACCTGCGATCGGAAAAGGGGTACGACGTCCTCCTCGACACCGCCCGCCTCACCGCGGACCGCGACCTCCCCATCCGGTTCGCCGCCGCCGGCCAGGGGGCACTGGAAGGCGAGCTAACCGCGAGACACGCAGAGCTCGGGTTGGGCGAGCGCTTCGTCTTCCTCGGCCATCGCGACGACGCGTTGCGGCTGATTGCAGCCGCCGACGCCTTCGTGCTCCCCTCCCATCAAGAGGGGCTTCCGGTGACGCTGATGGAGGCGACCAGCGTCGGCGTGGCCATCGTTGCCACTGCAGTCGGGGGCGTGCCCCAGGTCATCACTGACGGCATCAACGGCCTGGTGGTGGCCCCGGCGGATCCCGTCGCCCTCGCCGATGCCCTCCAGCGCCTGTGCTCGGACCCCGAACTCGGTCGCCGCCTCGCCAGCCAGGCGCTGGAGGACAGCACCCGGTTCGACGTGGCCCGGGCGGCATCCGAGATCGAGGACGTCTACCGCCGCCTGCTCGACACCGGCCGGTGATCCGCTGCCCGGCTCAACGGTCGGTGGTCGTGCCCCTCGCCCTGGAGAGCTCGCCGGCCAGCGCCTCGAGACGTCCGAGTCCGAATTCGGTGTCCGGCTCGAGGTAGTTGCCCTCGGCCCACTCGTTCCACGACTTGACGACCACGACCTGCTCATCGGGCGGGTTGGCCGCGGCGACCTCGAGGGCACGTCGGACCTGGGCGCCGAACCGTTCGGGGGTCGACCCGGTCGCCACCAGGCCCCGCCGGCCCATGCGGGGCGTGTTGTCCCAGTTCGGGTAGACGCTGGGGAAGATCCGTCCGCCGAGGTCGGGCGGCAGATCGTCCGCCGTGTCGGGGTAGGGGTACCGCTTCGGGCCGTTGACCAGCCCCCGTGCGAGCATCCGGTCGCGCACCCGTGTGATTGCGTCTTTCCTGAAGGGGAACCGGTAGTACACCGCGGCGTCGAAGCCGTCCTCCACCTGGGACCCGTACTCGTGCTCGCCGAGCGAGGCCACCAGGTACAGCCCCCCCAGCCCGGCGTCGTGGGCCATCTTCTGCCACCGTTCGACGAACCGTGCAGCGTCGGGCATCATGCCGGCCTGATAGACGAACAGCACCGGTCGCCCCGCGATCCGGATGTAGCGCGGGTCCTCGAACGCGCTCCTCAGGTAGGTGAAGTGCTCGAGGTCGTCCTCGGGTCCCGGGTAGGTCTGCTCGATGAGGACCCGGTTCGGCGCCCCGTGCCAGATCCCCGACCAGCTCTGGTTGGCCCACGCCACGCAGAAGGGAAAGTCGGGACGCCCGGAGGCGAGCACCTCTTCGAAGGGTCGCTGCAGGAGGCGGTGCCCGGCGAACCAGTAGTGCCAGTAGCAGAAACCGGTCACCCCGTGGCTGCGGGCCAGGTCGGCCTGGGCCTCTCGGACCTCGCCCACCCGGAGATCGTAGAAGCCGAGGTCGGTCGGCAGGTGCGGCTGCACATGGCCGCGGAAGAGCGGTCGGGCCTTGGCGACATTGGTCCACTCGGTGAACCCGTTGCCCCACCACTCGTCGTTCTCGGGGATCGGGTGGTATTGGGGGAGGTACAACGCCAGGACTTCCATCGGCGGTCATACTACCGATGCGCCCCGATCCGACGGGGGTGGCCGACCACGCTGGCGGTCAGGATCGCCGATCAGGATCGCTGCCGGTCGACCACGGCACGGGCCAGCCGGCCGATCTCCTCTTCGACCACCTCTGTCCGGAAGCGGTCGACGAAGAGCTGGTGGGCGCGGGTTGCGATCGCCGTGCGCAGGGCCGGTTCAGTGAGCAGGCGCGCAGACACCCCGGCCAGTGCCGGCACGCTGTCCGCGATCAGGAGATGGACCCCGTCTACGACTCCGAGGCCCTCGGCACCGAGGGACGTCGACACCACCGGTATCCGCTGGGCGAACGCCTCGAGGATCTTGAGCCTGGTGCCGCTGCCGTAGCGGATCGGCACCACCACCAGGTCGGCCCGGGCCAGCTCGGTCGCGATGTCGGGGACCCGCCCCACCACGGTCACCCGGGGAGGGTCGTGCAGCGACTCCAGCTCGGCGTGGTGGGTTCCGACCAGCCGGATCTCCGCATCGGGGACCAGCGCACGCAGTGCCGGGCCCACCTCGCGGGCCAACAGCTTGGCAGCCTCGACGTTGGGGGGGTAGCTGAGCAGCCCCTGGAAGAGAACGGTCGGCGGCGAGCCGACCGCCGTCCGGCCCACGGGATCATCGACGGAACGGTATCCGTTGGGTAGCACCTCGACCCCCGCCACACCGTTGGCAGCGGCTCGCTCGGCGTCGAGCCGGCTGCAGACCACGATGGCCGACGCCCGCCGGCCGGCCCGCCGGTGCAGGCGCCGCCAACGGCGGATCTCCTCCTCCGCCACGATGGTGCTCGCCCGGCGCCGCATCCGGTCGGGCACCCCCGTTGGAGGAGGACGCGGGACCGACAGGCGGGCCACGATCTTCTGATCCTCGAGATCGTCGAGATCGATGATGGTCGGCGCGAAGAACGGCTCGCCGGCCAGCACCCACGGTCGGGCGCCGAAGAACCAGACCAGGTCGTACCGCCCCGACATGAACGCGGCGAGGGCCCCTTGCACCTTGGACCGATCGTGCCAGGGGAGGGCGAGGGGCATCGAAGTTCGCCACAACGTGGGAGCCAGGCCGATGCCCGACGCTGGCCGGTTGTCGAAACCGACCCGGCCCACCTTGGCCAGGCCCATCGCCCGGTCGACCGGGTCGAAGTCGGTGCGGAACTGCGACACGACCGAGAACAGCTCGGTGGGGCCGCCGCGGCACAGCGCGCGCAGCACCATGGCCAGGCGCAGGCGGGGTCCACTGTCCCCCGGCCACGGGTAGTCGCCGGCTATCACCAAGGTTCTCATCGATGTCCCTCAGATCGGCACCGGGGGTCCCCTCGACGAGCGGTCCTGCCGGAACGGCCCGGTATCCCTCCGGAATCAGCCGATGGTAGCGGAGCCGCCGGGTCGGATCCGGCTGGTAGTGTCTCGACGCCGGGTGGGCCGGCAGCGGCAGGGGGCCCGCGCATGACCGACCGCACGACCGAAGAACCGCAACCGGCCGACATCCCGCTGGTCCTGCACGTGATCCCCACTCCGGTGGCTCGCGGCGCCCAGCGGGAGGCACGGGCCCTGGCCGACCACCTCGATGAGCCCGGTGTCCGACTCCACCGTGTGCTCAGCCTGTTCGACGGCCCCCCCGAGGTCAGGGCGGACTTCTCGCTCGACCACCCGGGGGGGGACAAGCCCGCTACCGGGTTCGACGCCCGCCTGGTCCTCCGGCTTCGCACCGCCCTGGCCCGCTTGGACCCGGCGGTCGTCGTGGCCCACGGGAGCGAGCCGCTGAAGTACCTGGTTCCGGCCATGATCGGCCGCCGCCGCCCGATCGCCTACTACGCCATCGGCACCTACTCCGGCTCGGATCGCCGCATACAACTCGCGCTGTGGAGGTACCTGGTGGCCCGGGCCGATGTGGTGGCGGCCGAAGGCGAGGAGGTCCTCGACGAGTGCATCGCCCGGCTGGGCGTACCGGCCCACCGGGTGACGTTGGCCCCGAACGGCCGCGACCCCGACGTCTTCTACCCCCGGAACCACGATGGCGGGCCGGCCGAGCCGCTGGTGACCTTCGTGGGCGCCCTCACCACCGGCAAGCGCCCCGACCGCTTCGTCGACCTGGTGGCTCGCCTCCGGGCCGGGGGGACGTCCCTGCGGGCCACGCTGATCGGGGATGGACCGCTGCGCGACGAGGTGGCAGGACCCGCACGAGCAGCCGACGTCGAGCTCCTCGGGTCGAGGTCCGACATCGCCGAGCAGATGCGGAGGGCCGACGTCATGGTCTTCCCCAGCCGTCCGGCCGGCGAGGGCATGCCGGGCGTGCTCATCGAAGCCGGCCTGTCCGGGCTGCCGGTGGTGGCAACCGCGGTCCCCGGGGTGCGGTCGATCGTGAAGGACGGAGAGACCGGCTATGTCGTCGGCGTCGACGACCTCGACGGCATGGTGGCGGCCACGGCCAGACTGCTCGACGACAACCAGCTTCGGACGGCCATGGGTCGGGCGGCCCGGCAGCACTGCGAGCACAACTTCAGCCTCGATGCGGTGGGGTCGCTGTGGATGGCCCTCCTCCAGCCGCTGCTGGAGATCGCAGATCCTCCTTGACTCCGGTGATGGAGGACCTGGGGCGCCGCAAGGCGCCGCTGCGGCCGGCCGTCAGCTTTCTCCGGTAGGTTTCGAGGTGATGACCGACACGGAACGCGCACGGTGACCGTCTCGCCATCACCGGGGCGACCAGGTGCACAACCGCCGCCGAACGGCCTGCCCGGCCCGCGGAGCAGACGCCAATGGGCCAAGGTGTTCGCGACGTCGGCCCTGAGCGTCCGGACCAATCCCGACTTCTCCGACCTGGAGCGCTTCTGCTTCTTCGTCGGCTATGCCCGCAGCGGCCACACGCTGGTCGGTACTTTGCTCAACGCCCATCCCGAGATGGTGGTCTCCCACGAGCTCGACGCCGTTAGCTATGTCAGGCACAGTTTCCGCCGTTCGCAGCTCTTCTCGCTGATCCTCCAGCGCGACCAACAGTTCGGCTCGATGGGCCGGAACTGGTCCGGCTACCACTACGAGGTCCCCGATCAGTTCCAAGGTCACTTCGAGCGCCTGCGGGTCATCGGCGACAAGCGGGCCAGGTCGTCGGTCCTCCAGATCGCCAAGCAGCCCGCGCTGTTGGACAAGGTGCGGCGGACGGCCAAGGTCCCGATCAGCGTCATCCACGTCACCCGCAATCCGTTCGACAACATCGCCACCGAGGCCCGCCGCCACAACATGTCCCTCACCCAGGCCACTGAGTGGTACGAGCAGATCTGCAAGGCGGTCCGCGTGGTGCGGCCCCTGTGCGACCCCGCAGAGCTGGTCGACGTGCGCTACGAGACGTTTGCAGCCGAACCCGGACCTTCGTTGGCCGAGCTCTGCGGCTTCCTCGGCGTCGAGGCCTCGGCCTCCTACCTCGAGGCCTGTGCCGGCATCGTCTGGCCGAGCACCAACCGGACCCGGGACGCCGTCCAGTGGACCACCGAGGAGCGCAGCGGCGTGGAGCGGCTCATCGAGCGGTACGACGTGCTGCACTCCTATACCTTCGACCAGTAGCCCGCCCGTCCGGGCCACGGACCACCTGGCGGGGCCCACGGCCGGCTGACCTCCGATCGACCACCCAAGTCGCCCAAGCCGCCCGAGCCGGGCAACCGGTCCGGCTCGGGTCGGGCCTGCATGACTCACGGTGGTGGCCCGGAACTGCGATACAAGGTCTCTGCACGCGTCAAGCGGGCGGGGCCGTAGCCCCGCCCGCTTGCACACGATTCACATCACGTAGTCACAGGGACTACAGGGATGGGTACTACTGAACCGCCG
>JADGOE010000021.1 GCA_017883135.1 Acidimicrobiales bacterium | reverse complement strand
CTGGCGGCGGCAGACGGAGGGGTCTTCGCCTACGGGGACGCCACCTTCGTCGGCTCCCACGGGGGCTCGCCCCTCAACGCGCCCATCGTGGGCGTGGCTTCCACCCCGGGTCCGGCGGCCGGGTGACCGGTGTGGCGCGGCTGCGCCGCCCGGCGTTGCGGAGGCTCGGATCTGCCGCTCTGTTCGTCGGAGCGGCTTCGGCGGCGCTCGCCCTGGCCGGCCCTGATGCACTGATGCCGTTCAGAGATGTTGCAGGCGCGGCCGCTCAGGTGAGCGTCGCGTTCGTGATCGACTTCGGAGGGTCGGGCGGTGAGGTGGTCCGATGTGTGAACGTTCCGGGAAGCGACAACGGCTACGCAGCCCTCGCTGCTCTCACCCAGCAGGAGCACCTGGCAGCTCCCGTCTACAACGCGAGTGGGCTGCTGTGCTCGATCAACGATGTCCCAAATGTCACGGACCCGAGCAGTCAGTGCGGCCAGATCGTAAGTGGTGGCTATGCCTACTGGTCGTTTTGGCTGCCGATCCACGGCAGCCCGGGAACATGGTCGTATGCCACTGCCGGTGCCTTCGCCACGGTGCAGGGTGGGAATGTCTATGGCTGGCGATTCCAGAACCCGGGGAAGGCGAATCCCAGCGATCCCCCGCCGACAGCGGCCCCCGACTACGCCGCGATCTGCCCGAACGCGCTGACCTCGACGACGGTTATGACCACCATCGCTCCGTCGAGCCAGGCGCCAACGACCTCCGCTGTGCCGACCGCCCAAGCGGCACAGCCGCCGTCATCGGGAGCGGGGGTCACCTCGACCACTTCGCCAGGGGACCAGCCATCGGCCGCCGGCACGACTCCGACGAACAGCATCACGGTGCCGGTGCCGGTGCCAGGGGCGGGTGCAGGTGCAACTACGACATCGTCGCCACATTCGAAGGGAAGGACCGAGGCTCCGGTGGCGCTCACCGCCGCGGCTCACCGCCCACAGGGAGGTAGTGCCCTCCCCCTGCTCGCCGGTGGTCTGATCATTGCAGCTCTGGTGGGCGGAGCAATGCTCCGGTGGCGCAAGCGTCTGCGGACGCCATGAGCCGTCGGCAGCCCGCTGCGTCGAGCCGTCGAGGGCTGCATCCGGCCGCGTGGTGGTTGTGGGCCGGCTGCATGGCCGGTGCCGCCATCAGCACGACCAATCCCTTGCTGCTGGCACTGATCGCCTCAGTGGCTGCATTCGTGGTGTCGGCCAAGCGGACCTCGGCCCCGTGGTCACGATCGCTGGTGGTCTTCTTCCGCCTCGGCATCGCGGTGATCGTCGTGCGGGTGGTGATCGAGATCATCTTCGGCAATCGGTTGCCGGGGCTTTTGCTGTTCACCCTTCCCCAGGTCCCGCTGCCAACGTGGGCGCAAGGCGTGAGCATCGGCGGACCAGTCACGGTCGAGGCCGTGCTTCAGGCCGCAATCCAAGGAATGCGCCTCGCGGTGGTGTTGATCTGCTTCGGTGCGGCGAACTCGCTGGCCAGCCCTTACCGATTGCTCCGCTGCCTACCCGCGGTGCTCTACGAGGCCGGAGTGGCGGTCACCGTGTCGTTGGCGTTCGCTCCCGAGGTGGTGATGGCCATCGCCGGTGTGCGTGATGCCCGGCGGCTGCGCGGCCGCCCCACCCGGGGCGTGGCCGGCCTGCGGGGTATGGCCATCCCGGTGCTGGAGAGTGCCCTCGACCGCTCCCTCCAGTTGGCGTCGTCCATGGACGCTCGTGGCTACGGTCGCCGGGTCGCCGTGGTGCGGCGGACTCGGCGACTCGGGACCGGTGCTACCTCGGTCGGTCTGCTGCTCGTCATCGCGGGCGTCTACGGTGCCCTGGACACGGGGGCGCTTCCGGCCGGCGGGATTCCCTTCGTGGCCGTCGGCGCAGTCCTCGTCGGGCTCGGGATGGCGGCCGGCGGGAGGCGGACGAACCGCACCCGCTACCGGCCCGATGTGTGGCGACTCCCTGAATGGCTGGTGGCGGGGTCGGGGGTGGTGGTCCTCTCGAGCCTGATCGTTGCGCCCATGATCGGCGTCCCGGGCCTGCAGATGCAGATCTATCCGCTCCAATTCCCCCTGCTGCCCCTGCTGCCTGCGGCCGGAATCCTGATCGGGCTGCTTCCGGCAGTGGTGGCCCCTGTGGATCGGATCTCGTCCGCAACGCGGATGACGGGCACGGCAGCCGCCGCGCCCGCACCGCCGACGGTGGGCCGCCGGCCGTCGCTGGAAACAGCAGAGGGTACCGTCGCATGATCCGCTTCACCGAGGTGACGTTCACCTATGCGGAGGCGGCTGAGCCGACGCTGCGGGAGATCGACCTGACCATCGAGGAGGGGGAACTCTGCGTGGTGGTCGGGCCGACCGGCTCGGGCAAGACCACCCTCCTCCGGGCGATCAACGGATTGGTCCCGCACTTCACCGGCGGCCACCTCTCCGGCGAAGTGAGTGTCGACGGCCGTTCGACCCGCGAGTACCCGCCCCGCGAGCTGGCTGACGTGGTCGGTGTCGTGGGCCAGAACCCCTCCGCAAGCTTCGTGACCGATGTCGTCGAGGACGAGCTTGCCTACACCATGGAGAACCTGGGCATCGCGCCCACGGTGATGCGGCGGAGGGTGGAGGACACGCTCGACCTCCTCGGGCTGCACGAGCTCCGTGCTCGGCCGCTGATGACGTTGTCCGGCGGCCAACAGCAGCGGGTGGCGATCGGAGCCGTGCTCACCGCCTCGCCCCGGGTGCTTGTCCTCGATGAGCCGACGTCGGCGCTCGATCCCGCCGCCGCCGAGGAGGTGCTGGCCTCCTTGACCCGGCTGGTGCACGACCTGGGGATGACCGTGGTGCTGGCTGAGCATCGGCTCGAGCGGGTCATCCCGTTCGCCGATCGGATGGTGCTCGTACCCGGACGTGGGGAGCCCCTGATCGTCGGGACCACCGCCGAAATCATGGCGACGTCACCGGTGGCTCCTCCCATCGTGGAGCTGGCCCGTCTGGCGGAGTGGAGCCCGGTGCCGCTCTCGGTCCGTGATGCACGGCGGATGGCCGAGCCACTCCGCCGCCGGCTGTCCGAGGTCCACACGCCCAGCCCGGCGCCCGATCCCGACCTGGTTCCGCCCCCGGTGGTCGTGGTCGAACAGCTGTCCGTCGCCTTTGGGGAGGTGATGGCCCTCGGTGGTGTGGATCTCCAGGCACGCCGTGGTGAGGTGGTTGCCGTCATGGGGCGCAACGGCTCGGGGAAGTCGACGTTGTTGGCCCAGCTCGCCGGTGTTCGCCCGCCGACCAAGGGCCGGGTTGACGTCCTCGGTCAGGCACCGTCCGGTCTTCCGCCGCGCAAGCTGATCAAACTGGTGGGCCTCGTGCCCCAGGATGCCGGCGTCCTGCTTTACGGCGAGACGGTCGCGGCGGAATGTGCGACCGCCGACAGCGAAACCGGACTGCCCCCGGGAACGACTGCGGCGATGCTCGCCGCCGTGCTGCCCGGAATGTCCATGGAGCACCATCCCCGCGACCTGTCGGAGGGCCAGCGGCTGGCACTGGCGTTGGCCGTCGTGCTGGCGCCGGCGCCGCCCCTGGTCCTCCTCGACGAGCCCACCAGGGGCCTCGACTACCCCAGCAAACACCGACTGGTGACGCTGCTACGGAAGCTGGCGGCACGCGGCGACTGCGTGGTGCTGGCCACCCACGACGTCGAGCTGGTGGCCCAGGTGGCCACCAGGGCGGTCGTGCTGGCCGATGGGGAGGTCGTCTCCGACGGAGCAGCCAGGGATGTCGTCTGCCACTCGCCGGTGTTCGCCCCTCAGGTCGCAAAGATCCTTGCGCCCGATCCGTGGTTGACGGTGGACGAGGTTCGGCATGCACTGACCGGAGCGAGACGGTGAGCACCGTGGAAGCGAGGTACGCCGGCGCCATCCACTTTCGTCCTCGGACGTCGGTGCTCCTGGCCCTGACGTCGCTGGTCGGTGTGGCCGGATTTTGCTGGCCGCTCCTCATCCACGGACGCTCGACGGTCAGCCTGGCCCATTCGGCGGATGCACCGTGGCTCTTTGTTGCCGTCCTTCCGTTGCTGCTGGCTGTGGTCCTCGGTGAGCTGGCCGAAGGATCCCTCGACGCGAAGGCGATCGCCCTGCTGGGGATTCTGGCCGCCTGTGGGGCGGCACTCCGTATTCCGAGTCCGGGGGTGGCGGGATTCGAACCCGTCTTCTTCCTCTTGATCCCGGCGGGCCGGGTGCTTGGGCGCGGTTTCGGATTCGTGTTGGGGGCGGTCACGATCGCTGCGTCGGCCCTGATCACCGGTGGTATCGGCCCGTGGCTGCCGTTCCAGATGTTCGGTGCCGCGTGGATGGGGTTCGGGGCGGGTTGCCTGCCGGCGGCGCGGGGAAGGGTCGAGCTGGTGATGCTGGCCGGTTATGCCGCACTCTCCGCGCTGGCCTACGGGACGCTCCTCAATCTATGGTTCTGGCCGTTCGGTGCCGGTTCTTCGACGAGTTTCTCCTTTGCACCCGGGGCCGGCCTGGCCCACAACCTCCACAGCTTCTTCCTCTTCGACCTCACCACCTCGTTGGGGTTCGACATCCCCCGGGCGGCGACCAACGCCATGCTGGTGCTGCTGCTCGGACATCCCGTGCTTGCAGCGCTGCGCCGTGCCTCCCGACGCGCTGCGTTCGACGTGCCGGTCGTCTACAGCTGACCGCGCCCCGAATGCGGTCGGGGCGGAACGGCGATGCGCATGAGGTCCTCAGCGACAACGACATCGGCGAAGATGGATGATGCCTCGTCGAACAGCACCCGAACATCCGGGTAGCGCTGGGAGAAGTGGGTGATGACCAGCCGCCGTGCGCCCGCATCTCTGGCAATGCGCGCTGCGTCTCCCGCCGTGAGGTGGTGATAGCGCCGTGCCAGCTCATGGTCGGCCACGGCAAACGTGGCCTCGCATACGAGGAGATCGGCCTCCGCTGCCAGCTCCACCGCTGCATCGCACAGCCCGGTATCCATGACAAATGCCATCCGCTGTCCGGGGCGCTCCTCGCTGACTTGTTCGAGCTCGACCCGGTGTTCGTCCACCCCGATGGACCCCGACCGCAGCAGTTGCCCGACGGCAGGTCCATGGACACCGGCCTGATCGAGCCGTGCGGCAAGCATGTGACGCCGTGCAGGCTCCTCGATGCGCCATCCGAACGTCTCGGGTTCGTGGTCGAGGCGCTGGGCCAGAAGCGTGAACGCAGGCCCGGCGAGCACGAGACCGTCCGACCGGACCGGAAGGGGGCGCACTTCGACACGGTCGTGGAACACCGATGCATGCCGGAGTCGATCGAAGTAGGGCCGGCCACTTTCCGGGAACGCGATGTCAATTGGATGTGGGACCCGGTCGAGGGACAGGCGCTGCAGTACCCCGGGGAGCCCCAGGCAGTGGTCACCATGGAAGTGCGTGATGCAGATCTTCCGAATCGACCAGGGCGAGACACCGGCCAGCAGCAGCTGACGCTGTGTGCCTTCTCCGGGGTCGAAGAGAATGACCTCGCCGTCCCAGCGCAGCGCATAGCCGTTGTGATTGCGGTGCCGGGTGGGCGCCTGGCTGGCTGTACCCAGTACGACGAGCTCGCGGGTCGACATGCACCAGTCCTAGCGCGTGTCGGAGGTGGCCTGACTCCTCGAGTGAGGCACGGCCTCGATCGGGCAAGGTCCTCTTCGAGCGGAGGTTCGCCCGCGGGCAGCGAACCGAGTGGCGATCGTGTGAAACTGCCACCGGATATGGACAGGTGCCGAGGAGCGGGCGAGTGATGGCGAGATGAAGTTGACGGTCCATGTGCGCCCTGGTTCCGTCCGGACCTCAGTAGGCGGCAGTCATGATGGGGCGGTAGTGGTCAGAGTCCGCGAAAAGGCCGTTGACGGACGGGCGAACGACGCAGTCGTCAAGGCGTTGGCCGAGGAGCTCCACGTTCCTCGGCGGGCGGTCACCATCGCCTCGGGAGGACGTTCGCGCCGCAAGATCATCGAGGTCGTCGGCGATGAGTCCGAGCTCAACAGCAGTGTGGCGAAGCTCCTCGAGGCGACCTGACGGCGTGGTCGCACCCCTCGACGTCGTCCTCCGCCCGGGGCCCGCGTGTCGACGTACCGGGCGAGCCCGCCGAGCACGTTTCCATGCTCTGCGCCACCGGTTGCCGTAGGGTCGACCCGTGCCGATCCCCGATGAGGGCGAGCCCTCCGGCGGGACCCCTGTGACCGCGACCCACCCGGGCGACCCGTTGGCCCCGGGTTCGGTCTCCATCCGGCTGTATCCGCACAATGAGCTTGCTGCACACGACGTGGTCGCCGAACTGTGCGCCCAGGCCTCGCTGGCATTGCGGGTCGGGTTCGACGGGGTGATGACGAGCGAGCACCATGGCGGGTTCGCCGGCTACTTGCCGAATCCGCTGCAGATGGCTTCCTTCATCCTCGAAGAGAATCCCACCGGGTGGGCTGCCGCGTGCCCGCTGCTGCTGCCGTTGCGGCCGACCGCCCTGGTGGCCGAGGAGGTCGCCTGGCTGCACGCCCGTCATCCGGGGAGGGTGGGGCTGGGAGTTGCAGCAGGTGCCCTCCCGCTCGATTTCGAGGTGATGGGCGTACCGGCGAGTACCGCGGTCTCGGTGTTCAAAGCCGAGCTCCCCCGGATCGTCGACATGCTCCGGGGGCGAGACCTGGGTCAACTGGCCGGCGAACCGGCGCTTCGGGCATGCGCGGACCGTCCGGTGCGAGTGCTGAGTGCCGCGGTATCGGTGGCTGCGGCACGGAGGGCTGCCCGTTGTGGAGCGGGCATCTTGATGGAGGGGATGTCGCCGGTCGAACGGTTGGCGGCCGTGAGTGCCGGTTACGGCGAAGCTGGGGGCACGGCATCACGGGTCCTCATCCGAAGGGTCTGGCTCGGGGATCCCCGGTCAGATCTGATCGGAAGGCAGCGGCAGGTCTACGACGGCTTCACGGGGGCGACCACCGCGTTCGGCGAGGACCAGACGGTGAGCACGGGCGACCCTCACCGCATGGTGGAACGGCTTGTCGACATCGTGAGGCGCTCGGGCGCAGACTCGCTCAACCTGAGAGTGCACCTACCCGGCATGTCATCGGGCTCGGTTCGCGATCAGATCGGCCGCCTCGGAGCCGAGGTGGTGGCCCCGCTGAAGCAATGGTGGGCCGACCACGCCGACCACGCCCGCTGAGCTCGGTTGGAGCTCACGGAATCGGCGACCAGCCACCTCCGACCAGGTGGTTCCCACCGTCGACATCGATCACGATGCCGGTGATCTGTCGGGCGTCGTCGGACAGGAGGAAGGCCACGGCCGCGGCGACGTCCTCTGCCTCAGTCAGCCGACCGGTCGGGAGGTGTGCGCCGGCAGACCGTCCGCCGTCCTGTTCCCACATCGTCGCGGTCGCCGTGGTCCGGGTGAGGCCCGGGCTGACGGCATTGACCCTGATTCCCCTGGGTGCCAGATCTGCGGCGACGGTCCGCGTCAGCGCGTTCAGGCCGGCCTTCGCCGCTGCATAGGCAACCATCGAGGATGTGGTCTTGCGAGGCGAACCACTCGAGATATTGACCACCGCTCCACCTCCGTCGGCCAGTCCGTTGCGCAATGCCTCTTGGATCAACGAGAGGGTGGGCCAGGTGTTGAGTGTCACGGTGTCGAGGAGCTGAGACTGGCTCATGTCCTCGAACGGGCCTCGGTACCGAGCGCCGCCGATGGTGTTGACCAACAGGTCGACGCCCCCGAAGGTGTCGCGCGCCGTCCCCACCAGTAGCCCGGCCGTCGGTTCGTCCTCCATCGACCCGGCCACGGCGGCCACCGCCAGACCCTCGTCGGCGAACGCCCTCTGGGTGGCAGCCAGGCGCGTTCGGTCCCGGCCGTTGAGCACGACCGATGCTCCCTCGCGGGCCAAGCGCAGTGCGCAGGCACGACCGATGCTGGGATCGGCGGACGAACCGGTCACCACGGCCACCTTGCCCGCGAATCTCTTGGAAGGATGGTCGATGGCCATGGAAGCTCCTTGATGTCCGATGCCTGGGCGTTCGCGTGTTCGAGGGCTCACTGCGCCGGGGTCAGAGCCGCGAGTAGATCTGTGCTTCGCCGGCGAACCGCTCCGCCGCCTCGGGGCTCACCGAGGGTCGGGTGAGACTGATGGCGGCGAGCACATCCTCGGCGCTGATGATCGGTGATCCTCCCGTAAGGGCGCGATCGAAAGCCATCTGGGCTGCGCGCTGGGCGACCAGGGCGAAGTCGGCTGGGGTGAACCCGCCAGTTCGCACGGCCACCTCTCCAGCGTCACCCGCGCTCAGGAACTCTCTCGCCAGCTCGGCCCGCTCCGACTCATCAGGTGCCCCGACCGGAATGATCAGGTCGAAGCGACCGGGACGGAGCAGCGCCTGATCGATGGCCGCAATCGAATTGGTGGCCATCACCATCAGCCGATCCGGCCGGGACCTGAAGACAGGAATCGCCTTCAGGAGCTCGTTGACCAGGGGTTGATTGTCGGGACGCTCGGAACGGTCCGAGGCAATCTCGTCGGCTTCGTCGATGAAGCACACCAGGCGGTCGACCTTGCCCAACTCGGCCAGTCCGTCGCGGAGGGCGCGGGCACCCTCGATCCCCTGGCCGAGGAGGGAGGGGTGGAGTTCGACGAAGGCCCACGAGAGCCTCGATGCCATGGCGCGGGCGAACGAGGTCTTGCCGGTTCCGGGCGGCCCGAACAACAGAATTGCCGCAGGCGGGACCAGCCCAAGTTGATCAGCCAGCTCAGTGTGGGCGAGGGGAGCGACCACTCGCCGGTCGAGGATCTGCTTTGCCGACGAGAAACCCTTCATCGACTCCCACAAGCCGGACCCGGGGACATGCCCTCCGAACCGCTCCACGATGGCCAACTCCTCGGGCACCATCGACGCATCACGCAGATAGAGGTGCAGACCGTCCAAGTGGGTGAACCCCTGATTGGCAAGGGCGAGCTCTCCGACCTGGCCCGGTCGGACAAGGGCCAGCAGGCGTCGGCCCCCGCGGTGGATGATCTCCTGGTCCAGTTGGCGCAGCAGGGCGGAGCCGATTCCCTTCTTGCGCCAGCCGGGGTGGAGGGCCAGTGTCATCAGGTGCGCATCAGCGCCGGAAACGCGTGCCACGGCAGCACCGACGAGTGCACCGGAGGCGACGGCCACCACTGCCGGCTGGTGCTCCCGGAGGGCTTCGACCACATCGCTGCGGCTGTACGCCGCACCGGTGGCGGAGCCGGACATGTCGATGAGCCGGACAACCTCCTCGAAGGGAATGGCCGGATCCCGATAGTCAAGGGTGAGCGCACGCCATTGGCTGGTCACTCGTTCGACCTCCCAGAGTCGTCGGGGATCATGGTAACTGCCCTGTTGCACGCCGGCGCCCGTCACCTGGCGGCACGCCGGTGTCCTCCACGTGCCGGCATGCCCGCAGCAAGGCGTGCAGTGGAAGTCGGTGTTGACCTGGGCGACGCCGGGGCCCACACTTGGCCGAGGCCCGGGGGGCCGGCAAGGAGCCGTGGACATGGGACAGTGGAGCAGGGCGGAGATCGAAGAGGCATTCGCCGACTACCAGCGCACGGCGGCCGACGCCGGGCGGACCGGTAACTGGAGGGCCTGGGCAGACCAGTTCACCGAGGATGCCACGTACATGGAGCACCATTACGGTGCGTTCGTCGGCAGGGAGGCCATCTACGAGTGGATCAGCTCGTGCATGGCGGAGTATCCCGGTAGTGACATGCCCGAGTTCCCGATCGAGTGGTATGTGATCGACGAGGACCGCGGGTGGGTGGTGTGCCAGGTGTGGAACCGCATGAGGGATCCGGGGGACGCCAGCATCCATCAGGAGTACAACTTCACACTACTGAAGTATGCGGGCAACGGTCTGTGGGCCTACGAGGAGGACATCTACAACCCGATTCGATTCGCCACGATGGTGGGTGAGTGGGAGGTCGCCAAGGAGGCCGCCAAGGAGGTCGGGTCTCACAGCTGACGCACCCTCGTCCAGTCCGGGGACACCGGATCGCGCCCCGGCGCACTACGGTGAATTTGTGGAACTCCGACGGCTGGGAAGAACGGGTCACCGTTCATCGGTGGCCGTCCTGGGCGGTGCCGCCTTTTCGGCCTCCGACCCTGAGACGGCTGCGGCATGCTTTGCCGATGCCGTGGCCGCAGGTGTCAACCACCTCGATGTGGCGCCGCAGTACGGCCGGGCCCAGCACCTGCTCGGGCCGCTGATCGCACCCAACCGGGAGAGCCTCTTCGTGGCGTGCAAGACCCTCCGCCACAGTGCTGACGGGGTCCGGGTCCAGCTCGACGAGTCACTGCGCCTGCTGCGCTGCGACTACTTCGACCTCTACCAGCTCCACGCCGTCACCGACCTTGCGGAGTTGGATGCCCGGGCTGACGCGCTCGAGGCCATCCTCGCCGCCCGTGCAGAGGGCTTGTGCCGGTGGGTGGGGATCACCGGCCACGAGATGGGCGCGCCCGCGGCCCACCTCGAGGCCCTGCGTCGCTACGACCTCGACACGGTGATGTTCCCGGTCAACCCACGGCTGTGGTCCGACGACACCTACCGCCGGGATGCCGAGGCCCTCTTGGAACATGCCGCCGAGCACGACGTCGGTGTGATGGCCATCAAGGCGGTGGCAGCCCGACCGTGGGCCGACCGGAGGCCTACCTCCACCACCTGGTACGAGCCTTACACCTCGCGGGAAGACGTAGCCAGGGGCATAGGGTTCGCGCTGTCCACGCCCGGTGTCCACGCGGTCTGCACCCCAGGAGATACCGAGGTGCTCGCCCTTGCCCTTGACGCGGCAGCGCGTTCGGTGCCGATGGGAACCACCGAGCGCCGGGAGGCGATCGCCGCGACCTCACACGAGCCCGGCATCTTTCCCATGCCGGCACTATGACCACCGTGCCCGATGGAAGGGCAGGGCCGACCGCCGCCGAGTCGATGGAGGTCACCGCTCCGTTGCAGGGAACGGTGACTCAGGTTCAGGTGGCCGTCGGCGCTGTGGTGGCCCAAGGTGCGCCGCTCGTGATCATCGAGTCGATGAAGATGGAACACGTGGTCCGTGCGCCGGGCTCGGGCTCGGTCCTGTCGTTGTCCGGCCATGCCGGGGACCTTGTGGCCGCTAGCGACGTCTTGGCCGTCATCGAGCTCGGTGCAGACCTCCACCCGGAGGCGGTGGACCAGGCGGCCGTCGACCTCGACGCCGTCCGCCCTGATCTGGACGAGCTCCAGCGCCGGCGGTCCCAGGTGCTCGATGCCGGTCGCCCCGAGGCAGTGGCCCGGCGCCATGAGAGCGGGAGGCGGACTGCTCGGGAGAACATCGACGATCTTTGCGATCCGGGCAGTTTCACCGAGTACGGTTCGTTTGCCATAGCCGCCCAGCGCTCCCGCCGGCCACTCGATGAGCTGATCGAGAGGACGCCGGCCGACGGGTTGGTTGCCGGCATCGGTCGGGTCAACGGGGACCTCTTCGGCGATGGACACGCGTCCTGTGCCGTGCTCTCCTACGACTACACGGTGCTGGCCGGAACCCAGGGCCAACAGAACCACCGCAAGAAGGACCGGGTCTTCGAGCTGATCGAACGCCTGCAGCTCCCTGTCGTCTTGTTCGCCGAGGGTGGGGGAGGTCGGCCTGGCGATACCGACTACGCGGTGATCACCGGGCTCGACACCATGGCCTTCACCCTGTTCGGGCGGCTGAGCGGGCTGATCCCACTGGTGGGGATCGGCTCAGGGTGGTGCTTCGCCGGAAATGCAGCCCTGCTCGGGTGTTGCGACGTCATCATCGGCACCAAGGGCGCCTCGATCGGCATGGGTGGCCCCGCCATGATCGAAGGGGGAGGCCTCGGGACCTTCCGGCCCGAGGAGGTGGGTCCGATGAGTGTGCAGGTGCCCAACGGCGTGGTGGATCTGCTGGCAGAGGACGATGCCGATGCCGTGCGACTGGCCAAGTCATACCTGTCCTACTTTCAGGGGGCCACCGGGGGTTGGGCATGCGCCGACCAACGGCTGCTCCGCTCCGGTATCCCCGAGGAACGGTTGCGGGTCTACGACATCCGGCAGCTGATCACCACGCTGGGCGACACCGACTCCGTTCTGGAGCTCCGGGAGGGGTTTGCCAAGGGCATGGTGACTGCGCTGATCCGGATCGAGGGTCGGCCACTCGGTGTGGTGGCCAACGATCCGGCGCATCTGGGCGGCGCCATCGACAGCGACGGAGCCGACAAGGCGGCACGCTTCCTCCAGCTCTGCGACGCCCACGACCTTCCGATCCTCTTCCTCTGCGACACCCCGGGATTCATGGTGGGACCCGAGGCCGAGCGGACCGGCCAGGTCCGCCACTTCAGCCGCCTCTTCGTCAACGGGGCCAGTCTGACCGTGCCGTTCTTCACCATCGTGCTGCGGAAGGGATACGGCCTGGGAGCACAGGCGATGGCCGGCGGGAGCTTCCGGTCCCCGATCTTCACGGTGGCATGGCCCAGCGGGGAGTTGGGAGGCATGGGGCTTGAGGGGCCGGTACGACTGGGATTCCGCCGAGAGCTCGAGGAGGTGGAGGACCCTGAGGCTCGAGAGGCGTTGTTCCTGAGGATGGTGGAGCGTGCCTACCAGCATGGGAAGGCGCTCAACGTGGCGACCGCGTTCGAAATCGATGATGTCATCGATCCAATCGATTCTCGACGGAGGATCGTCGAAGCGCTGCGTTCGGCCCGAGCTCCTGTTCCACGATCAGGGAAGAAGCGGAGCTGCATCGATACCTGGTGACGGGCCCCGGCGGAGGAGCGGGCCAGTCGGATCGACTCACGCGTTCTGGTCGGGCTCCCGGTAGACCACGACCGGGGAGGCCGCATGGGACACGCAGTGTTGGCTCACCGATCCGATGAGCATGCCCGAGAACTCGCCGTGGCCCCGACTGCTGACGACCAGCAGATCGGCGTGGCGTGATGCCTCGACCAGCACCTCCGCCGGGTGGCCCTCGACCACCCGGGAGCCAATGGTCACCGTGGGGAACTCACGCGCCAGAGGCTCGGTGATCTGGTCGATCATGGACTGGGCATCAGCGGCCGGGTCGAAACCAGTGGGAATCGGAATGGGCGCTCCCCAACTGAACGGCCATCGCCAGGCAGCGACCACCTCGAGATGGGATCCCGTCACCTGTGCCTGCTCGCACGCCCAGCGTGCTGCGGCGATGGACGAGTCCGAACCGTCGACCCCCACGACAATGGTGTGGGTCGACCCATTCTCAGTTCCGGGCATCAGTGAGCTCCTCTTCGATGTCGACGCGGCAGGTGCTTCTCGGACAGTGTCTTGACCTCGCCGTGTGGCCGCCGTTCAGACTGCCACGGGTGAGGGAGCCCAGCACGTTCAACCAAGGTGGTCCAGCGCCTCTCGGCGATGCTGTGCCACTGCGGCTACGTGTTCCCGGCCCGGACCGCCGGACGTGGGTGGCTCGGTCGTGACGGCGACGCCGGTCAACGCGCCCAGTGTGGCGGACACCGATGACCGGAGGCCACCGAGGTCGTAGCCGCCTTCGAGGAAGAGCACCAGGCGACCCGGGCCCGGGGCGTAGCCCGACACGATCGTGGCCAGGTCGCCGAAGTCGCCGGCGGAGAGGTCCAGCTCGGCGAGGGGGTCGGCCCGGTGTGCATCGAACCCGGCAGAGACGAGGACCCAGGTCGGGTGGAATCGGTCGACGACCGGCGTCACCAACCGGTGGAACGCTTCACACACGACATCACCGGTCGTCCCGGGTGGAAGCGGGATGTTGATGGTCGCTCCCCGGGCGTCAGCACCGCCGACCTCGGTGGACCTTCCGGTGCCCGGGTAACCGGGCCATTGGTGGGTGGATACGTACAAGACGTCGGGGTCGTCCCAGAAGATGGCCTGTGTCCCGTTTCCGTGGTGCACGTCCCAGTCGACGATCAGCACCTTTTCGCCCGCATCGAGCAGTGATGCGGCAGCCACGGCCACGCTGTTGATCAGGCAGAAGCCCATCGACCGATCGGTGAGCGCGTGATGCCCGGGCGGCCGGATCGGCACGAAGGCAACTCCTCCTTGGCGCCGGAGGGCGTCGATGGCCACCGCGCCGGCCCCGGCTGCCAGGCAGGCCGCGTCCCACGAGCCGGCATTCGCAAAGGTGTCCGGATCGAGCGAACCACCACCGAGGGAACAGAACCTGTGCAGTTGATCGAGGTAGTCGGCGGAGTGCACGCGGCTGAGTTCCCCGATGGAGGCGGGACGAGCCGCAACTTCGAGGAGAGCACC
Organism: Acidimicrobiales bacterium; assembly: GCA_017883135.1. Lineage (GTDB taxonomy): Bacteria > Actinomycetota > Acidimicrobiia > Acidimicrobiales > RAAP-2 > Bog-756. Next base: position 27,505 of record JADGOE010000021.1, on the reverse strand, counting down.
GTCGAGGTGGAGGTCGGCGACTCCTTGCATGACGGCGCCGATCCGGGCCGGTCGCTCCGGGTGGCCGGCTAGTACGTGCTCTTCGGCGCCCACCGGCCCGACCACGATCAACACGATGGTCCGCCGAAGGTGGCACTCCGTGTAGATGGCAAGGCTCCCCCTCGAGGCGTGGGTCTCACTGTGGGACAGAGTCTGGCTCAGTGGACGGACGGACCGCTCGACGGATGCCGTGTCCGGCGAGGGGTGACCCTGCGGTGAAGCGGCGGGGGAGTGCCGCCGGCGTCAGGGAGTCGCGCGCTGGACCGAAAACCAGTCGCGCGCCTCGAGATAGGGGGCGAATGCCTCGACGATGGTGTCGATGTCGGCAGCGCTCTTCGGGCGCTGCAATTCGTAGAGGTGGGGGAACTCGAGCCACCCGATGACGTGGTCCCAGAGGCGGACCGCGACATCGCCGGTCGGCGGGTCGACAAGTACGGGCCCGAACAGCGCTTGCCCGTCGTCGAACACCAGGGTCGGAACTCCAAACCCGCCTTTGGACACCACCGTCTCGTGCTCGGTTCGGACCTCGTCGCCGGTGGTGGGGTCCTCGATGGCAGCACGCACGATGCCCGGGTCGAGCCCAAGCTCGGCCAGTAGCTCCTCGGCGACCTCGGCGCGGTGCGGCTTGCGACCTTCGACGTGGAGGGCACGACCAGCGGCCTCATACCACTGGTCGAGTAGGCCCATGTCTTGGCGACGGAGGTACGCCCCGATCCGCATCATAGACCAGCCGTAGGACCAGTCACGCTCCCAGGGATGCTTCTTCCCCTCTTGCCGATTGATCTCCTCGAGGCTGAAGAAGCGCCAACGCACATCGATGCCGGCGTTGTCGCGCACCTCGCGGATCCAGAGCGAAGTCTGATAGGCGTAGGGGCACATGATGTCGAAGTGGAAGTCGACGCCCGAGGGCCGCTGTATGGTCACTGCGCTCCGCTCCGTTGGCTCACCTGCTGTGCGTGGCTCCGCCGCTCACCTGCCTCCTGCATCAGCACCGTACACGCACACGGTGAACCAGGGCTTCCGGTTCCAGTGCCGCGGCGACCGCGGCGACCGCGGCGAATCTGGCGAATACGGCGATCGGCGTGGGCACTGGCGCACAACCCCCGGCCCGCACCGAGCCGGTGGCACGGTCATCCGGGGTGGGGTGGACGTCGCTGTCCGTTCGGTGACCGTGTGGGCCGACTCCGCAGCTCAGAAGTGCCCGAGTACCGGATGGGGTACGTAGGGCTCTTCGAGCCGAGCCACCTCCTCGTCGCTGAGACGCAACTCCTCTGCGGCAAGCGCATCGGCGAGGTGAAGCGGCTTGGTGGCCCCGACGATGGGCGCAGTGACCCCGGGGCGCTGGAGCAGCCAGGCCAGGGCGACCTGGGCCGGTGGGACCTTCCGGTCGGTGGCCACCTCGGCCACCCGCTCCACGACGTCGAAGTCGGTCGGCTGGCTGTAGAGGTAGTCGGTGAAACCGTCGGTGTCGGATCGGGTGGTGAGATGTTCGCCGGCCCGGTTGCGGGTCCCGGCCAGTACGCCCCGCGCCAGCGGGCTCCACGGGATGACGCCGACCCCCTGGTCGATGCACTGGGGGATCATCTCCCGTTCCTCCTCCCGGTAGATCAGGTTGTAGTGGGGTTGCATGGAGACGAAGCGGGTCCAATGATTGAGGTCGGCCACGTGCTGGGCCTTGGCGAACTGCCAGGCGAACATGCTGCTGGCCCCGATGTAGCGGGCCTTGCCCGATCGGACCACGTCGTGGAGTGCCTCCATGGTCTCCTCGATCGGTGTGCGTGGGTCCCATCTGTGGATCTGGTACAGGTCGACGTACTCCATTCCCAGCCTGGTCAGCGAGGCGTCGATGGCGGACAGGATGTGCTTGCGGGAGAGGCCGCCACCGTTCTCGCCCGTTGTCATCGGCATGAAGACCTTGGTGGCGACCACCATCTCGTCGCGGCTGAGGAATGTCGGCAAAAGGCGACCTGTCGCGACCTCGCTGGCCCCCTTCGAGTAGGTGTCGGCAGTGTCGAAGAACGTGACACCTCCTTCGACTGCGGCGCGGATGATCGGCTCGGCATGGTCTTCGTCGAGCACCCACGGCCGGTCGCTGCCGTTGCCGAAGCTCATCATTCCGAGGCAAACCCGCGACACCCGCAGACCGGTCTTACCGATATTCGAATACTGCATGGTTCCTCCGGTTGGGTAGGGTCCACGTGCGCTCGACGGGTCCGATGATTCGGCCGAACCGCCGGGTCGATCCGATCACGGTGTGAGCTGGCAAGCGATCGACCACGGCAAACGTACCCTGCGCCCGACTGCGATGCCGGGGTCAGCTGTTGATGAGCTGAACGGCGCTGGTCGCCACCAGCATCTCGACCAGGGTGGGCGAGGCGGTAGGTGTTGCCGTCACCGAAAGGTCCTGAACAGGGAGTTCGTCACCCGCGGGTTCACAGAAACCTCACAGCTGACTCTTAGCCCGGCTCAACGTTGATCGGCTCAGATGTGGTTGCTGGAACAGGTGCCGGACAGGTGATCGAGGCCGACCGAACCGTTCCCACTTCGTGGCATCGGCCACCAGAAAGCGAGTGAGGTGTAGGTGCGATCTGAGCACAGGTTCGGGTCCCGCGGGAAGCGCCTGGCCATTGGAGCCACCGTGGTGGTGCTGGTCGGTGCCGGGTTGGGAACGTGGTTCGCAACGAAGAGTTCGAGTGCCGCGACGACGGGCATCACGACCACCACATCGGTCCAGACCGTCTCCACCGGCACGATCACCCAGACCGTCTCTGCCACCGGCACGATCGAGCCTGCCAGCCAGGCCAACCTCAACTTCGCCGTCTCGGGTCGAGTCAATGCGGTGGACGTCTCTGCAGGAAAGGCCGTGACCGCCGGCCAGGCGTTGGCGACCGTGGGTGCCACGGCGCTCGCTGCCTCACTGGCCCAGGCGCAGGCCGCCTTGGCCAACGACCAGGCTCAGTTGGCCGCCGACCAGGCCAACAGCGCCTCGGCCACGCAGATCGCCCTGGACAACGCCAACAGCGCCTCGGCCGAGACGCAGGTCACCACTGCGCAGACATCACTGAACGACGCAACCTTGGTTTCGACCATCGCGGGGACGGTGGCCTCGGTCAACCTCACGGTCGGCCAGCAGGTGTCCGGATCGACCTCCTCATCGGCCTCGGGCACCAGCTCGGCAGGATCGAGCGGCTCAGGATCGAGCGGCTCAGGATCGGGTGGCTCGTCGGGAAGCACCTCGTTCGGAGGGAGCTCGGGGAGTGCGGCCGGCTCGTCCTCCTCGGCCTCGACCACGTCGGGAACACAGGTCATCGTGGTCTCCACCGGCTCGTACATCGTGAACGCGACGGTCAACAGCACGGCGGTCTCTCAGGTGCTGGTCGGCGATCAGGTGACGATCACGGTGTCGGGCTCCACCACTCCGGTGTACGGAACCGTGGGATCGGTCGGGCTACTGGCCACCACCACCTCGGGGGTGTCGTCGTTCCCGGTGGTCGTAGACGTGACCGGCAGCCCCCCCGGACTCTTCGGTGGGTCGAGCGCCAATGTCTCGATCATCGTGAAGCAATTGCAGGACGTCATCGAGGTGCCGACCACGGCCATCGCGTATAGCGGTGGTGCCACGACGGTCAGTCTCGACTCCAACGGAACCAAGACCACTCGGGACGTGGCCATCGGCACGGCATCGGGTGGACAGACCCAGGTGACCAGCGGCCTTTCCGTAGGGGACAAGATCTATGTGACCACGGTTTCCTTCCGCGGTCCGCTCGGCACGGGGAGGACCGGCGGGGCCGGCTTCGGCGGGGGCGGGGGCTTCGGTGGGGGTGCGTCAGGCGGCGGGGCCGGCTTCGGCGGGGGCGGGGGCTTCGGTGGGGGTGCGTCCGGCGGTGGAGGCGGAGGCTTCGGCGGATGACCACGTCCGACCACACTGACCATCGATCGCACGGTTCCCATGCGGACACCGCAGAGGTCTGGATGGAGAACACCGGAACCTACCCCCTGGTCCGACCACCGGTCATCGATGCCGACGAGGTGTGGAAGACGTATCGGAACGGGTCCCTCGAGGTCGACGCGCTACGTGGCGTCTCGTTCAAGATCCGGTCGGGCGAGTACGTCGCCGTCATGGGTCCGTCGGGATCGGGGAAGTCGACCCTGATGCACATCCTCGGTTGCCTCGACGTCCCCACGTCTGGCACCTTCCACCTGGCCGGCGAGGACGTGAGCACCATGTCCGAGGAGGAGTTGGCCCATGTCAGGAACCGACGGATCGGCTTCGTCTTCCAACAGTTCAACCTGCTCGCCTCGATGCCCGCCTGGCGGAACGTGGAGCTTCCCTTGCTCTATGCCGGTGTCGATCGACCGGAGCGCAAGCGGCGAGCGCTCGAGGCTCTCGACCGGGTCGGGCTCGAATCGCGGGTCGACCACCGGCCCGGCGAGCTCTCCGGCGGGCAGCAGCAGCGGGTGGCCATGGCCCGTGCCTTGGTCACCGATCCCGACCTGATCCTTGCCGACGAGCCCACCGGCAACCTCGACTCGGTCTCGGCCAACGACGTCCTCGGGCTTCTCGACGAGCTCCATCGCAGTGGGCGGACCATCGTGCTCATCACCCATGAGGCCGACGTGGCCCAGGCTGCCGAACGGACCATGCGGATCAGGGACGGACAGATACTCGGCGAGCAGCTGGCCGACAGCGCAGCCGCCAGTCGATGAACGTCCTCGAGATCTTTCGGACCGGCCTGGAGGCGGTGGTCACCCACCGACTGCGTTCGGCACTGACCGTTCTGGGCATCATGATCGGGATCACAGCAGTGATCCTGACCGTCGGCCTCGGGGAGGGGGCACAGCAGCAGGTCAGCTCCCAGATCTCGGCGCTGGGCTCGAACCTCCTCACGGTCACGCCGGGAAGCACGACCTCGAGCTCGGGGATCCGTGGCGGGTTCGGGTCGGCGTCGACGCTGACCGTGGGTGACGCTGCCGCCCTCACCTCCGGCGTGGTTGCCCCGGACATCAACGCGGTAGCCCCAGCTACGACCGCCTCGGAGAGCATGGTGGCCGGCACGGCCAACTGGACGGCCACGGTCGTGGGCACCAACACCTCGTGGTTGACCGTCCGCGGGCGATCAATGACCGAGGGGCAGTTCATCGCCGGCCATGACTTGTCCACCCGGGCCGACGTGGTCGTGCTCGGTGCGACGACTGCCCAGGAGCTGTTCGGGTTCCGCGACCCATTGGGCCAGACGGTGAACATCGCCGGACAGCCGATGTCGATCATTGGCGTGCTCAATACCGTTGGCACCTCGTCCAGCTCGTCGACCTCGTCAAATCCGGACGATCAGGCCGTCGTGCCCTTGACCACGGCATCTGCCCTCCTGTTCGGGGGATCCAGCCGCAATTCAGTGAGCCAGATCCTCATTCAGGCGAGGTCGGCCGGCACCCTGTCCGCCGCCTATCAAGAGGCGGACGCTGAACTCCTCAGCCTCCACGGCATCACGTCGGCAGCGAGCGCCGACTTCACGATCACCAGCGAGCAGCAGGTGCTCTCGACGGCCACCTCGGTCGACAAGACGCTCACCGTCCTCCTCGGCGGTGTGGCAGGCATCTCCCTTCTGGTCGGCGGCATCGGTGTCATGAACATCATGCTTGTCTCGGTGACCGAACGGATCCGTGAGATCGGGCTGCGCAAGGCGCTCGGAGCCACCCCCCGCGTCATTCGCCGCCAGTTCCTGGTGGAGGCCTCGGTGCTCGGTTCCGTGGGAGGCGTTCTCGGCGCCGGACTGGGCCTCCTCGGTGCAGCGGTCCTTCCGCACTTCATCTCCGACAAGATCACCATCTCTCCGGTGGCCACCGTCGGCGCCATCGTGGTGGCCATCGGAATCGGTATCGCCTTCGGTGTCTACCCCGCCGGGCGTGCCGCACGTCTCGCTCCCATCGATGCACTCCGAAGTGAGTGACTTGACGCACGTACCCATGCATTCACCAACCCACAAGAAGAGAGCCATGATGAACGAAACCAACCCATCGTCTCCGGTCTGTAGCGCCACTGGACGGCCGAGGCCGCCCAGGTCCGTCCCGGTGCGCAGGATGGTCGCCTTGTCGGTACTCGGTGCGGTCGGCTTGGCCCTTGCCGCGTGCGGCTCCACCTCCTCAGCGTCCTCTGTCTCGACCGCGACGACTCCGAAGTCGTCCGCCGCCGGTGGTGCAGGGGCCGGAGGCAACACGACCCCGCGGCAGTTCCCGGGCACCACCGGCACCATCGCGGCCATCAACGGAACCTCCTTGGAGGTGCAGAACCCCACCACCGGCCAGACGACGGTCAGCTACAGCCCGACCACCACCTTTCGCCAGACGGTGCCTTCGTCTGCCTCTGCGGTGACCGTGGGCTCTTGCATCTCTGCCTTCGGGAAGCCCACTACCGGCTCTTCATCTGGTAGCGGTGCGTTCGGCGGTCCGGTGACGGCAACGACGGTGTCCGTCTCGCAGCCGGTCTCGGGCACCTGCTCGGGTGGATTCGGCGGCAGGCCGGGGGGAGCCAGGGCCGGCGGGGGAGGAGGGTTCACGCCAGGCACCGGAACCCGCCCGGCCCGCGCCGGCCGGTTCGGCAACGGTCAGTTCGGGGCTGCCTCAGGAGCGGTGACCGCTGTGAACGGCTCGGCGGTGAGCATCGACGAGACCAACCCGGCCACCAAGACGGTGTCCAGCGTGGTCGTCACCCTGACGCCCTCGACGACATTCACCACGACAGGTCCGGCGTCTTCGACCGACCTGGCGATAGGCAAGTGCGCTCGAGCGAACGGCACAGCTGATACCACGGGAGCCATCGCCGCGCAGTCGATCACCATCTCCACAGCGGGCCCGAACGGATGTACCAGCGGGTCCGGTGGGTTCCGAGGTGCTGGCGGAGGTCCTGGAGCCAGTGCCTGATCAGCCTGAGCAAGCACCTCCGGGCATCGGGATCCCCGCAGGCGGGGAGACCTGGGCCATGGGTCTACCCGCCGATGGCCGAGATCGTGCGGCATCGGGCAAGTCGACCCATGCGCGGTTGATCTCACCGACCCGGGTCGTCGTGCTCGTGGCCGTGTTGGCCGCTGCCCTCGTCGCTTGGGAGTTGACGCGCCCGTCGTCGCCGTCCTATCGGACGGCCGTAGTCGGAGCGGGTACTGCAGTGGCGACCCTGAGCTCGGTGGGGACGATCGCTCCGGTCGATCAGGCGAACCTCGCCTTCACGACGGCGGGGACGGTCGGCGCAGTGGATGTCGCGGTGGGCCAGCAGGTGACTGCCGGCGAGGTAGTGGCGTCGCTCGAGACCACGCCGCTCGAGAATGGTGTGGTGACGGCGCAGGCGAGCCTCGCCTCGGTCCAGGCCACCTTGGCGAGCGACGAGGCGAGTCAGGGTTCGACGGCGACGACCACCTCAACGGTGAGCTCGTCGACCACCACCTCGACGACGGCGCCCTCGACGGGACCGGTGCCATCGGGCCAGGGGAGCGTGCAGGTGACGAAGTTGCAGGCAACCCTTGTGAGCGATCAGAAGCAAGAGGACAGCGATGCAACCTCGGCGGGTACCGCTCTCGCGGTGGCCACCACCGTGTGCAGTGCCCAGCTGCCGGCCACTACAGGAGCCGCTCAGCCCGGCTTCACCCCACCGACCACCACCGCCCTGCCCGGGGGATCAGGGAACCCCCCGTCCTGTGCACAGGCGTTGAGCCTGGCGACCGTTGCCGAGGCGAAGCTCTCCGCCGACATCGCCAAGGTGAACAAGGACGAGACGGCACTGACGTCCGCGTTCGGGTCATCAGGAGCCGGCTCAGGTTCCACATCCGGGGGCTCGGGAAGCGGGACCGGGTCGATCGGGTCGAGCGCCTCGTCTGCGGCTGCTGCCGTGGGCTCGGCTGCGGCAGGTGGGAGCTCTGCCGTGGCCAGTGGATCGACGAGCTCCAAGACCAAGGTGGTTACGCCCCAGAAACTCGCACTCGACCAGGCATCTGTCGATGTCGCCCAGGCCGACCTTGCCAATGCGCAGCAGGCCGTCGGCGACGCCAATCTCGTCACCACGATCTCGGGGACGGTTAGTTCGGTGGCGATCGGTTCCGGCGCCTCGGTGATGGCGGGATCGACCGGCAGCACTCCCCAGATTGTGGTGATCGGCTCGGGTTCGTCCTACCAGGCGGCGACCACCATCTCGGTGGCGAAGATCGGCCAGGTCGCCATCGGGCAGCAGGTACTCGTCACCCCGGACTCCACCAGCTCCCCGCTGAACGGCACCGTGACGGCCATCGGAGTGTTGGCGACCTCCGGATCGACCTCCACGACCTATCCGGTCACGGTGTCCCTCGAGTCGTCGAACCTCGGCCTCTACTCGGGTGCGGAGGCCGGCCTGTCGATCGTCACACGCAAGACGGTCGGAGCCACGACGGTTCCGTCGTCGGCCGTTCGGACTGTCGGATCGAGGCACCTGGTGACGGTGGTGGACGGTGTCACGACCAAGACGGTCCAGGTCACCGTCGGAACCGTCGGTGCCCTCTTGACCCAGGTGACTTCGGGAGTGAAAGCCGGGCAGCTGGTCAGCGTTGCCAATCTGAACGAGCCGGTGCCCGCTTCGTCGACCAGCCCCCGAACGGGCCTGGGCGGACTCGGTGGAGCAAGCGGACTCGGCGGGGCAGGCGGCTTCGCCAGATCGAGCGGCATCGGCGGAGGCAGTTTCCGCAGCGGCGCGCCCGGAGGTTGACCGTCTCCCCATGCCCGTCGGCATCGAGGGGGCTCCGGGTCCCGTCGCCCATGGTCGGACACGGTGGCCCGCGGGGAAGTGGGCACCGCCCCATCCCTCGGAGCACCACCCCAACGGCTGCTCTGCACGGTAGCGTTCGCCCGATGATCGATGAATCTCTCGTGGTCGAGGCGGTACATGACACCGGCATCCGCCGACTCCAACATGCCTACGCCGACGTGGTCAACCGTCGTGCGTGGTCCGAGCTGGAGCACCTGTTCCTCCCCGACGCCGAGGTGGTCATCGACCGCCGCACTGGCGAGCCGCACCGACTGGTCGGTGGCCCGGCGCTCGGCGAGTTCATCGGGACATCCATCGAGCAGTTCGAGTTCTTCGAGTTCGTGATCCTCAACGCCCACATCGCGTTTCCGGACGGTGGCGGTGCCGGCAGTGCGGTGTGCCGCCTCTTCATGTGCGAGATCCGCCAACAGCAGGGCAGCGGCCGTTGGACCAACGCCTACGGCGTCTATCACGATCGCTACGCCTTCGTTTCGAACCGTTGGTGGTTCGCCGAACGGAGGTATCACTCGCTGGCCCGCAACGCCAACGAACTGGATGTCTTCCCGTTTCCCCGCCAGTCGGCCATCGACGTACCCGTGGTGGGGCAACCGGGCGCCGGGTAGGAGCCTCGGTCGCTAGCCAGGCCGCTGCCGGCGATGGACCGCATCGTGCACATCCCCCCGCAGCCATGGCAGCATCGTGCCCATGCCGCTCTTTCTGGTTCGCCATGCCCACGCTGGGCGACGAAGTTCCTACGAGGGCGATGACCGGGTGCGGCCGCTCTCCCCGAGAGGGCTCGCCCAGGCCGAGGCCCTGGCTCCCCTGCTGCAGGGCTACCGGCCCCAAAGGATCCTGTCCAGCCCCTACGTTCGCTGCTGCGAGACGGTGCGACCGCTGGCCGAAGTCTTGGACCAGCCCGTCGAGTCGGTCGACGAGCTGGCCGAGGGACATGGTGCCGAGGCGCTGCGGCTGATGGAGCGGATGGCTGGGGAGTCGGCGGTCCTCTGCACCCACGGAGATGTCGCGGTGGAGGTGCTGGACGCCCTGGCGGGGAAGAGCTCGGCGAGGGTGCGCGACTCGCTGCGACTCCAGAAGGGTGAAGTGTGGGTGATCCAGTCGACCGGAGCGTCGCTGGCCATCGTGGAGCACATCCGACAAGTGGCCGAAACGGTCCAGTAGCCGTCGCCGAGCGGCCGGCCACTACGCTCTGAGGGCAATGAACGATCAGAGCCGGTTCGATCCGGGCTCGGTGGTAGTCTTCCGGGTCACCGACCGATCGTTCGACACCACGTCGAGGACGCTTTCCCTCCGGTACTCCCTCGACGACACGGTTGCGTTCGTCGAGACGATCACGTTCGAGACGCCACCTGAGGGGGAGGCGACGACAGATGCCCCGGGGTTCGAGCGGGCGCTGCTGCATCTCCATATCGCGGCTGGGACCAGCTACTACAAGGCTGCCGCCCCCCCGGTGGTCCTGGTCGAGCACGCGGGATTGAGCTCCACGGAACGGGAGTTCCATCGCCATCTCTACGACGACGGGCTGCGGGAGTTCGCGGTGGAGAACGGCCTTTCCGTTCCTCGTCCAGTGACGATCGAGCCCTGGTTCTCGCGGTTCGATGTGCCACGGCCCAAGGCCTCGGGGTCGCCCGGCGGACTACTGGTCCCGATCGGTGGCGGCAAGGACTCGATGGTGCTGATCGAGGCGGTGCGGCACTTGAGGCCGCGGCTGTTTGCGGTGAACCCCCATCCCCTGGTGCTCGAACTGGCCCGCCAGTCGCAGCTCGACCTGGTGGTCGTGCGGCGCCGGCTCTCACCTGAGCTGGCCAACCTCAATCGTTCCGGTGGACGCAACGGCCACGTGCCGATCACCGCCATCGTGTCGCTGATCGCAGTGGCCGGCAGCTTCCTCTACGGGTACGACACCATCGCGATGGCTGTCGAACGCTCGGCAAGCGAGGAGACGGTCGTGGTGGGCGGCGTCCCGGTGAACCACCAGTACTCGAAGAGCCTCGAGTTCGAGCACCTGCTGCAGGGCCTGATCACCGAGACCATCGACCCCGGCCTGCTCTACGGATCGGCTCTGCGCCCGTACTCCGAGCTGGCCATCGCCCGCGCCTTCGCCAAGCTGACCGACCACCACGCCACGTTCTGCAGCTGCAATTCCGTGTTCCGCCAGACGGCGGGGGCCGATGACAGTTGGTGTGGCAACTGCCCGAAGTGCCGGTTCGTGGGATTGATGCTGGCGCCGTTCATGAGCCCGGCAGCTCTGACCGCCATCATCGGGCGGGACATGTTCGCGGATCCCCTTCAGATCACCGGGTTTGCTGCACTCATGAGCGATCGGGACAAGCCGTTCGAGTGCGTCGGAGAGCGACGTGAGTCGGCTGCGGCCATCCGGATCCTGGCGGGACTTCCCCAGTGGAGGGACTCGGCCGTCGTGGCCGCTCTGGGTGCAGCGGCCACCGACTTGGTGTCGGACCGGGAGGTCACCGCCTTGTTGACACCCGACCGTGCTCTTGGGTTTCCCCACCCGGACGTCGCGTCGTCGGTGGATCGCCTGTTGTCGGCGACGCCGTGACGCTGGAGGAGCTGGTCACCCGGCGGGTGGCGGTCTGGGGCATCGGCCAGGAGGGCCTGGCCATGGCCACGCTGCTCCGCGCCCGAGGCGTGGAACCGATATTGATCGACGACCGTCCGGAGCTTGCCGCGGGACGAGGGGCCCGCGATCTGGCCGGCTCGCCGGAGGTGGTGACGCCCGCACGTGTGCAGTGGGGCGAGGTTGACGTGCTGGTGCGCTCCCCGGGGGTGAGCCGGTATCGCCCGGAGCTGCTCGCCGCCGAGGCACGGGGCGTTTCGGTCACCACGGCCATGGCGCTCTGGCTCGAGGACTTCGCAGAGGAGCGGGTGGTGGCCGTCACCGGCACCAAGGGGAAGAGCACGACGGCCGCCCTCGCCGCTTCGATCCTCCGTCACGACGGGCTGGAGGTGGCCCTGATCGGCAATATCGGCGTGCCGGTCACCGAGATGTACGGCCAGCAGTCCGTGGACGCCTACGTCGTCGAAGTCTCCTCGTACCAGGCCGCTGATGTGACGGTCACGCCTGGCGTGTGCGTGTTGACCAGCCTGGCTGCCGATCATCTCGACTGGCACGGCGGCCGGGAGCCCTACTACCGCGACAAGCTTCGACTGATCGACGCAGGCCGTCCGGGCGCCCTGGCAGTGAGCGCGGCCAGTGCCGAGGCGCTCGCCCGCACGGAAAGCCATCCGAACCGGACCGTCTACGGCCCGGCCGGCCGGGTGCATCTGACCCCTTCGGGCGTGGTGGCGCTCGACGGTGAGGCGTTGGTCGATGCCCGACGGCTGCGCATCCCCGGGCGCCACAACACATGGAACCTGTGCGGTGCGATCACCGGCGCGCTGTTGCTCGGCGGCCAACGTCCGTCCGCACAGGCGGTCGAGGCAGCAGTGGAGGGGTTTGCGGGACTTCCGTCTCGCTGTCGCACCATCGGGGAGCACCACGGGCTCACGTTCGTGGACGACGCCCTCGCCTCCAATCCGTTCGCCGCGGCGGCCTCGGTCGAGGCATTCCCCGGCCGGGAGCTGACGGTGATCCTGGGCGGCGCCGATCGGGGCGTGGACCCCACCGAGCTGGTGGACGCGCTCGCCAAGCGGACGCCGACACCTCGGGTGATCGTCCTCCAGCCCGGCGAAGGGCGGATGGTCGATGCCCTCACCTCGTCACCGAGCGCGGGGAAGACCGGCCTGCCGGTGGAGGCGGCCCCGGATCTCGAAGCCGCGGTGCGGGCTGCGGTGGTGTCGACCCCGACCGGTGGTGTCGTGCTCTTTTCACCCGGAGCGCCGACTCCCGAGGGTGGGGGTGGATTCGGCGAGCGGAGCCGCCAGTTCGCGGAAGCCGCCGGGCTGACCGAAGAAGGCGGCCGGCAGCACCCCGGACCCCGGTGATCGGATTGACAGAGGCAGGCGGCCCGGCCACGGTGGCAGCGGACACGGGAGGATCGCCGTGACCCAGGTGACCATCATCACCGAGGTCGCCCGCACGATTGATGCGACGGCCGATCACGCACGTAGGACGTTCCTCGTCGATGCCGGTCTGCTCCCCGATGTCCTCGGGTGGGAGCTGCGGCCGAGCGGCTTGTGCAACGAGAGCACCTGCGTCCCAGTGGCCGATGCCGGCTCGTTGCAGGTGGGGGGCAGCTCGATGTCGTCGCGGTCGCCACCGCGCTCGGCCGGCTTGCGGTGGTCGACGTGGGCGCCGGCTTGATCGCGATCGCCCTGCCCTCGGAGCTGAGGCGGCTGGCCCTCGAGGACCTGCAGGCCCCGCCACTCGTGCTGCCCGACCTCGACGGGAGGCTGCACCGGCTGGACGAGTGGCGGGGGATGAAGAAGCTCCTGGTCACCTTTTCGAGCTGGTGTGGTTGTCGCTACGCCCTGCCGGGCTGGCAGGCGCTTCACGACGAGCTGCGCCCGTTCGGGTTCACCGTGGTCGCCGTGGCCATCGACCACAGCGCCGACGACGTTCGGCCGTTTGCCTGCGGGCTCACCATGCCGGTCCTCTATGACTCCAACCATGTGCTGACCGAGTCGTACGCCATCTCGAACGTGCCCACCGTGGTGTGGATCGACGAAGAGGACCACATCGCCCGTCCCAACGGGACCGCGTTCGGAAGTGACACCTTCTCCGACTTCACCGGTGTGGAGGCAGGGCCCCACCTCGACCAGGTTCGGCGGTGGGTGCGGGAGGGTGTGCTCCCGGGCAGCGATGACGAGGCCCGCTACGCCGTGGGTGACCTGTCCGATGACGAGGTGCTGGCCCGCCTTCACTTCAGGGTGGCTGCCGAGGCCCACCGGCAGGGCAACCGTGAGGTCACCCGGCGCCACCTGTCCCGGGCTTCGGAACTGGCCCCGGACGATCTGACCATCTGGCGGGCAGGGATGCCGCTGGTTGGCGAGGACCCGTTCGGAGACGCGTTCTTCGTCAGGTACGAGGAGTGGAAGCACCGGGGAAGTCCGTTTCACGGCCTCCCAGCGGTGACCGGCTCCGAACCCGCGGCATGATCCGGCCTAGCGGAGGCGCCAGTCGCGCCGCGACCCCGACGCGAAGGATCGCTGCCCCTCGGCAAGGGCGGCGGCACTGTTCCCGAGGCCCACGAATGCATACCCGAGGGCCAGGGCCTGGCCGCGGTTGAGGTCCCTTCCGGCCCACAGGGCGCGCAACGATCCCTGGACCGCCAGCGGCGGGGCAGCGGCGATGGCCTCGGCCGCCCACTGGGCCTTCTCCCGCAGATCGGCAATGTCGGTGGCCAGTTCGGAGACCAGCCCGATCTGATGGGCGCGGGCGGCACTGAGCCGTTCGGATGCGCCGAGCAAGGTGAGGCGGGCCAGCTCGCCGAAGGGCATGCGCCCGGTCATCTGCAGGGGCTCGAAGGCTGCGGCCATGCCGTAGGTGACGTGTGGATCGAAGAAGGTGGCGGCCTCGGTGGCGATGAGGAAGTCGACCTCGCCGAGCAGGTAGAACGCTCCGCCACAGGCCATACCGTTCACTGCGCCGATGACCGGCTTCCACAGGTCGCACGTCTTGGGTCCGAGGTTCTCGCCGGGGTCGTCGAACATGAACGGCGTTTCCCCGGCTCCCACATGGACCGACTCGCCGTCCTCGCCCGCAGCCGAATCGGGATCCGATCCGCCCAGGGCTTCATTGCGATCGATGCCGGTGCAGAACGCCTTGTCGCCCGCGCCGGTGAGCACCACCACCCGGACGTCGTCGTGGCGTCGCAGGGCGCGCCACAGGGTGCGGAGCTCGCGCTGCATGACCGCGTTGAACGCGTTGTGGACAGCGGGGCGGTCGAGCGTCACCCAGGCCACGCCGTCGGTCTCCTCGTACTCCAGCGTCTCGAAGGAGGGGATGGTTGCCATCGTTGGCCAGCTCCGTTCTCACTCGACCCGCGCCATCCGGTCGGCCCCGGGCTTGCGCGCTACGGTGCGCAGCGGGCACCCTAGCGCCCACCCGGCGGTGATCGTGAACCTGACCCGTCCGGTGACCAGTTCGACGACAGGGGAGGAGCCCCAGGTGGCAGACGACATCCTGAGCACGATCATCGGCAAGCCGACCGGCACCACCGTAGTCACCGTGGAGCGGGGGCAGCTGGCGCTGTTCGCTTCGGCGGTCAAGGACGGGAGCCCGATCTACCGCGATCCGAGGGCCGCCGCCGAGGCCGGGCTTGCGGGTATCCCTGCGCCGCCGACCTACCCCTTCGTCATGGGCAACTTCGGGGCCTACCCCGAGCTGCAGCCCGGCGATGCACCGGAGGCCAATCCGATGGCCGAGGTGCTCGGGCCACTGATGGCCAACGGAGGGATGATCCTCCATGGCGAGCAGGAGTTCACCTACCACCGCCCGGTCTTCGCCGGCGACGTCCTGGTGGGGGAGGGCAAGGTGGTGGACGCGTACCAGAAGGAGTCCAAGGGCAAGACCATGACCTTCGTGGTGGTGGAGACGGCGTGGAGCGACCGGGCTTCCGGCGAGCCCGTCTGCACCTCGCGCATGAACATCATCCACCGGGTCTGATGTCCGAGGTCACGACGGGACCACCCCCGGACCAGGTCCTCCGGCGCATTGAGGACGGCGTCGTCTGGATCACCCTCAACCGTCCGGAGGCCGGCAACGCCATCACTGCCAGCATGCGGGACCAGGTCGTCGCCTGGCTCGAGGAGTCCTCGGCCGACCTCGCCGTGCGGGCGGTGGTGCTCACCGGCGCGGGCGACAAGGGGTTCTGCACCGGCGCCGACCTGCGTTCGTCGGTGTCGGGGCTCCCGCGGCCAGAGGGTTCGCCGGACCGGGCGGTGGGCGACGCCGCCCGACTGATCCGCACGGGCTGGCAGCGCCTGGTGAGCGCCGTCCTCGACTGCGAGAAGCCGGTCATCGCCGCCGTCAACGCCACCGCGGCGGGCGGGGGGATGCACTTGGCGCTCGCCTGCGACCTGGTGCTGGCCGCCGAGGAGGCGAGGTTCATCGAGGTGTTCATCCGGCGGGGCATCGCCCCCGACGCCGCCGGCGCCTACCTGCTCGCCCGCCTCATCGGTCCCCAGAAGGCGAAGGAGCTGTTCTTCTTCGGTGACGACGTCCCAGCCCGCGAGGCGGAGCGCCTCGGCCTGGTCAACAAGGTCGTCCCACGGGTCGACCTGATGGACGAGGTGGCGGTGTGGGCCGCCCGGCTGGCGGCCGCCCCAACCAAGGCGATCGGCGTGGCCAAGTACTTGACCAACCGGGCGCTCGACACCGACCGGGCCACGGCCCTGTGGGACGAGGCCGTGGGCCAGGAGCTGGTGACGGGAACCGAGGACTGCCGCGAGGGACTGGCCGCCTTCACCGAGCGCCGCCCACCGGTCTTCCGGGGCTGGTAGCGCCGGGTCGCCGGGCGACGCGATCGATAGAACGGGTTCTGTTTCCGGGCGCCGAGATGCTAGAAACGGGCCGTGCACACCACCGCTGCAACCACCGATCTGCTGACCGCCTCGCAGTACGCCGCCTGGATGGCGGTGCTCCGAATCGGCCTCGGCCTCTGGTGGATCAAGAGCTTCGCCCACAAGGACCTCGGCGGCTGGCTCAAGCGTGGGTCCGGCATCGAATGGGGCGGTTCGGTCGCCGAGAAGCACAAGTGGGGCTTCGTGAAGACCGGCTTCGACAAGGTGGTCCGGCCCCACCCCATCCCGATGGCCTACATCGTCGTCTTCTCCGAGCTGGCCCTCGGCCTCGGCCTCGTGCTCGGCCTGCTCACGCCCGTCGCCCTGGTGTGCAGCATCTTGCTGAACCTCCTCTACTTCGTGCTGATGATCAACGACTGGGCCGAGCAGGGCCAAAACCTGATGATGGTGCTGGCCGCTGGGGTGGCCCTGGGTACCCAGTCCTGGGCCGTGTTCTCGCTCGATCACCTGTTCCACCTCTTCGGGGCCTGACGCCGTGGCCATCGGCATCGAGGACGAGCACGAGGAGCTACGCACCGCGGTCCAGGGTTGGGCCGTGGCCCGCAGGGTGGCCGAGACAGTACGCGCGGCGCTCGACGCCGACGGCGATGCCCTCCCCCCGTACTGGGGCGACCTGGCCGCGCAGGGCCTCCTGGCTGTCCACCTGACCGAGGAGTTCGGCGGGCAGGGTGCGGGACTGGTCGAACTGGCCGTCGTGGCCGAGGAGCTCGGCCGGGCCGCGGCCGTCGGGCCGTGGGACATGACGGCTGTGGTGGCCGGCGTGGTCGCCGCCGCCGGCGGTGCCGACCTGGCCAAGGGTGTCCTTCCCGGGCTGGCCGAAGGGTCGTTGACCGCCACGCTGTCGGTCCCGACGGCCACCGCCGACGGGTCGCCGGTGGCACCCCCGGGGCTCACGGGCACCCGCTGCGACGACGGGTCCCTGGCCATCTCGGGGGTCGTGCGCCCGCTGGTGCACGGCGCGGTCGCCACTCACGCCCTCGTCCCCGTCGTCGTCGACGGGACTCCCCGCTGGGTGCTGCTGGAGCGGGGCGACGCGCACGAGGTGACGGGGTTGGCGAGTTTCGACCTCACCCGGCCGTGTGCGGCGTGGGCGCTAGAAGGCGCCCGGGTGGCACCCGGCCGTGTGCTCGACGCGGCGACGACCGGGATGGTACGCGACCTGGCGCTCGTAGTGCTGTCGGCCGAGGCGGTCGGTGGGGCGCGGTGGTGCCTGGAGGCTGCCGCCGAGCATGCCCGCACCCGGGAGCAGTTCGGCCGTCCGATCGGCCAGTTCCAGGGGATCAAGCACCGGCTGGCCGACATGCTGGTCTCGGTGGAGCAGGGCGTGGCCGCCACCTGGGACGCCGCCACGGCCCTCGGTGCGGAGTACGGCTCGACCGCCGGGGACGAGACCGACCAGGGGAGCCTGGCCGTGCAGGTCGCCGCAGCGCTCGCCCTCGACGCCTACGTCGAGGGAGCCAAGGGTGCCATCCAGGTCCTGGGGGGAATGGGCTTCACCTGGGAGCACGACGCCCACGTCCACCTTCGCCGGGCCACGACCCTGCGCCAGCTCGTCGGCGGCACGGCCCCGCTGCGGGCCGAGTCCGCCCGCCTGGCGCTCGCCGGCTGGCGCCGTCGGCTCACCATCGACCTGCCCCCGGAAGCGGAGGCGCTGCGGGCCGAGCTGGGCGTGCTGACCGCCGAGATCGCCGCCATCGAGGACCCCGCGGCCCGGCACCGGGTACTGGCCGACAACGGGCTCCTGGCCCCCCACTGGCCCACTCCGTGGGGACGGGACGCCGGTCCGGTCGAGCAGTTGGTGATCGACCAGGTCTGCGCCGAGGCCGGCCTGAAGCGGCCCAACCTGGCCGTCGCCGCTTGGGCCCTGCCCACGATCATGGCGCACGGCAGCCCGGAGCAGACCGAGCGCTGGGTGGGCCCGACGCTCCGCGGCGAGTACGTCTGGTGCCAGCTCTTCAGCGAGCCGGGCGCGGGCTCCGACCTGGCCGCCCTCTCCACTCGGGCCACACGGGTGGACGGCGGGTGGTCGCTGACCGGCCAGAAGGTGTGGACGTCGGTGGCCCAGCGCGCCCACTGGGGCATCTGCCTGGCCCGGACCAACCCGGACGTGCCCAAGCACCGGGGGATCACCTACTTCCTGGTCGACATGGCGTCGTCGGGGATCGAGATCCGCCCGCTGCGCGAGATCACCGGTGACGCCCTGTTCAACGAGGTCTTCTTCGACGACTGCTTCGTCCCCGACGAGTGCGTGGTCGGCGAAGTGGACGGCGGGTGGAGGCTGGCAAGAACGACGCTGGCCAACGAGCGGGTGTCGCTCTCGACGGACTCGGCGTTCGGTGGCGCACTCGAGGGGGTGCTGACCCGGGTGGCCGCCCGTCCCGAACTGCAGGATCCGGTGACCCTCGACCGGCTCGGGCAGCTGCTGGCCGAGGCGCAGTCCCTGGCCCAGCTCGGCATGCGGGCGACCCTGCGATCAGTCGGCGGTCTGCAGCCTGGGTCCGAGTCGAGCGTGCGCAAGCTGCTGGGTGCCGAGTTCGAGCAGCGTGTCCACGAGTTCGGACTCGGCCTGTGCGGCCCCGACGGTGCGGTCACCGATGGGAATGCTGCCGAGTCGGCACACGGGGTCCTCCATAGCAAGTGCCTCACCATCGCCGGGGGGACCAGCGAGGTCCAGCGGAACGTCATCGGAGAGCGTCTGCTGGGCCTGCCACGGGACCCCGAGCCGGGCCGGTGAGTGTGGCAGTGTTTCGGTTGGTGGAAGCGACGCAAACGGATGGAGGCCGGATCGATGAGTGACCAGGTGCTGTACTTCGAGGACGTGGCAGAAGGCGACCAGGCCCCTGAGTCGGCCCATGTGCTGACCCGGACCGACCTGGTGACGTATGCGGGGGCCTCGGGTGACTACAACCCCATGCACCATGACGAGGTGAAGGCCATCGCGGCCGGCCAGCCGAGCGTGTTCGGTCACGGAATGTTCTCGATGGGCCTGCTCGGCACGGCCATCACCGACTACGTGGGGATCGGCAACGTGCGGCGGTTTCAGGTGCGGTTCGCCAGGCAGACCTGGCCCGGCGAGGACCTGCGCACGAAGATCGTGGTCACCGGAACGCGCATCGAGGGCGACCAGCATCTGGTCGACCTCGATGTCCGGCTCCACAACGTGGACGGTCAGGAGAAGGTGGTCGGCGAGGCCACCGCCGTGGTGCCCAGCCGCCCCTGATCCGACCGTCGGTCGCCGCCGCGTGGCGGGGGAGCGCATCCATCGGATCGGTGTCGGTGCGGGGTACAGTCGACAGCGGTCGGATGCTCACCCGGTAGGTTCGACGCTGTGGCCGGCGTGGGTGCCGGCGGAGTGATGCGACCGGAGGAGGACAGTGGACCGACGGTGGTGGTGCGCCATCCGGGCTCCCGTGGTAGTCGGACTGCTTGCCACGGGGCTGCTTGTCGCCTGTGCCAATGTCACCATCGGCACGGTGTCCCATGCGGGCGACACCAACGGGGTGACCGCCACCTCCATTCGGGTGGGCGCGCTCGCCTCGCTGAGCGGGTTCGCCAGCACGGACTTCGCACCGGTGGTCACCGGTGCGCAGGTCTACTTCGACCGGCTCAACGCGGCCGGCGGTGTGGACGGTCGGAAGATCATCTACTCGCCGATCATCGATGACGGGACCTCGCCATCGGGGGACACTTCGGCCGCTCAGCAGCTCGTCCAGGACAAGGTGTTCGCGGTGGTCGGGGTGGGCACCCCCTTCTTCACCGGATCCTCCATCCTGAGAGCTCAGGCCGTCCCGACCTTCGGACTCCAGGAGAACACCAATTCCCAGTGGGCCGGGCCCAACATGTTCGGTGCGGGGGGATCGTTCGTCGATTCGGCAGCCCCCCAGCCCCAGGCGGCCTACGTGGCTCAGCGGACCGGGTCCCATCGGACGGCGGTGCTCGCCTACAACGTGGCCCAGTCCTCGCAGGGGTGTGTCAGCATCATCAATGCCTTGGCCCGCTTCCACGTCGATACACCCGTGATCGACGTCTCCATCCCCTACGGGGCCGCGTCGCTCGATGCCGATGTGACCCGAATGCAGCAGAACCGGATCGACTTCGTGGCCACCTGCATGGACGCCACCGGCAACATCAAGCTGTCGCAGACGCTTCAGCAGCACGGGATGGGCTCGACCGTCCAGTACTGGCTCGACGGGTACAACCAACAAGTGCTCCAGAACAACCAGGCCGCCATGGACGGCGTCTACTTCCTGGTGCAGCAGACGCCGTTCGAAGTGTCGGCCCGCCACCGGGGCGTCTATCCGGGGATCGACGAATTCAATGCCGCCCTGAAGAGGTACGCCCCTCGGGGTACCCAGGCCAGCACGTCGGCGCTGGCCGGTTGGGTGAGTGCCGATCTCTTCACCCAGGGACTGCGCGCCCTCGGCGCCACGGTCACCCGCAGTGGATTGGTCGCCGCGATCAACAAGTTCACCTCCTACACGGCTGACGGGGCGATCTCACCGGTCGACTGGTCGGTGGCCCACACCGCCCTCACCTTCACCGACTGCTCAGCCTTCGTGCAAGCGCGACAGGATGTCTTCGTCCCCGTGTTCGGCACCGGCTCCAGCGTGTACGTGTGCTTCGACCAGCAGGCGCCGTCGAGCACGACGGTGACCACGCTCGGGCTTCAGCCGGGGGTGCCGCCCGCGTGACCCAACTCCTCAACTACGCGGTGCCCGGCATTCCATTCGGCTGCGTGTTCGCCCTGATGGCGGTGGGTCTGGTGCTCACCTACAAGGCGTCGGGGGTCTTCAATCTGGCGTTCGGGGCCCAGGCATTCGTGTCGGCCCTGGCCTTTGTCTCGCTGATCGAAGACGGTTGGCCACGGTGGGCAGCGGGGGTGCTGGCGGTATTCGTCCTGGGGCCGGTCGTGGGACTGCTCCTCGATCGCCTTCTGTTCCGCCGCATTCGCACGGCTTCGCCTCTGGTCAAGTTGGTGCCGTCGCTCGGGTTGCTGGTGGCCCTCCCCCAACTTGCGCTCATCATCGCCGGTTCGACCCCGGACATCCCCCCGCCTGCGCTGTTCGTCAACGCGCAGCGGGTCTACCTCCACCTCGGTTCGGTGCCGTTGAGCGGACTCGAGCTCTCCATTTCGGGCTGTACCGTGCTCGTGGTGGGCGTGCTGGTTGCCCTGTTCCGTTTCACCCCTGTCGGTCTCGAGATGCGGGCGGTGGTGGAGAGTCCGAGGATGACCGAATTGGCCGGGGTCAATGCCGGGCGGGTCAGTGCGTTCGCGTGGATGCTCTCGAGCGTGATGGCTGCCTTGGCAGGGGTCCTGTTGGCGCCGCTCTACTCGCAGTTGGATCCGCAGAACTTCACCGTGCTTCTGGTGTGGGGCATCGCCGGTGCAGTGATCGGTCGCTTCGCCAGTCTGCCGCTCGCCCTGCTCGGTGGTCTGGGCCTCGGTGTGGCCCAGCAGATCTTGGCCGGCTACCTACCCGCAGGCATCATCTCGACCGGGCTGCGACCCTCACTCCCCTTCGTGGTCCTGCTGATCTTCTTGCCCTTCACCCGCCAGCGCCAGCTCGACGATCCCCTCTCGGGCTGCGATCCGCCCTCGGCGACCATCGAGACGGAGACCCTCGGGTATCGATCGGCCACCACGCTGGCCGGGGCCGGCGACGGCGGTGCCCATGCGGTGAGCCTCTGGCACCGTCGGTTGGAATCCGAGGCACCCGACTCACTGTGGGCTCGCGCCGCCCGCCGCCCCACGTCGACGCTGGCCTGGCTGGTGACAGGCCTGGCCGTGCTCTCCGCCCTGACCTGGGTGCCCGGCGACTGGCTGCTCACCATGACACAGGGCATCGCCTTCAGCGTGATCTGCCTCTCCTTGACGGTACTGACCGGCATGAGCGGTCAGATCTCCCTGTGCCAGGCCACCTTCGCCGGCCTGGGTGGGTTCGCTGCCGGGCAGTTGGCGGACCACTTCGGGCTCCCGGTGGTACTGGGCATGATGGCCGGAGGACTGCTGGCCGCGCTGCTGGGTGTGATCGTGGCCGTCCCCACACTCCGGCTGGCCGGCTTGCCGCTGGCTCTGGCCACGCTCGCGTTCGCCCTTCTGGCGGACAACATCCTCTTCCCCACCTCGTGGGTGGGGAATGGGGCAGGGGGTGTCACCGTGCCGCGGCCCACGGCGGGACCGGTCAGCTTTGCCGCTCCTCGTCCGTTCTTCCTTCTCTCGCTGGCCATCCTCGGCGCCACCGCCGGCATCGTGAAGCTGGTGGGCGACGGCACCATGGGACGGTTTCTCGCCGCCATGCGGGGGAGCGAGGTGGCCTCCACGTCGGTCGGCATCGATGTGTACCGGCTGCGGGTCATCGTCTTCGCTGTGTCGGCCGGGCTGGCCGGAGTCGGGGGCGCTCTGTTCGGATCGCTCGAAGGATCGCTCTCACCCAACGACTTCGGTTACCAGATCTCAGCGGTGCTTCTAGTGGTGGTGGCCATCGTCGGGCTCGGATCGATATCCGGAGGAGTTGTGGCTGGCCTCGTCTACACCACGCTGCAGAAGGCGGTGACCACCCTGCCCAGCCGGTATGCGGGCCTGGTGGCGGTCCTGTTCGGCCTGGCAACGCTCAGCTACACCCGCCATCCGGAAGGGTTCCTCGACTATCTGGGGAGCAGGCTTCTCGGATTCATCGGACGCCATCGGTCACTCTCGCACCTGATGGGTCGCCACGGCCCCGATGGTGAGGGCCATCCACCACCGATCGAAGGAGCCGAACGGCCCGACGGGGATGCGCTGGCACCCACTCGCGCTCCCGGCGGTGCAACCTGATGTCCGGCGACCTGCTGGTGGCCAAGGGCATCTCGAAGCAGTTCGGCGGGATCGAGGCGCTCTCGGAGCTCTCGTTCGAAGTGGCCCGGGGCGAGGCGGTGGGCATCGTGGGCCCCAACGGCGCCGGCAAGACCACGCTGTTCAACTGCCTGCTCGGACTGGACCCGCCCGACACCGGCACTGTCACCTTCGACGGGGTGCGGATCGATCGACTCCCGGTGTGGAGGAGGAGCAGGCTGGGGATCGGGCGCACCTATCAGCGCATGGAGCTCTTCATGGGCATGACCGTGGCCGACCACCTCCTCGTGGCCGAACAGGCGGCGACGGGGACGTTCCGGGTGTGGCTCGACTTTCTCAATCGGGGTGGGCCGACTCCCACGGAGTTGCTCCACGTCGAGGAGATGCTCGAGATGTTGGGTCTCGCGGACGTGGCCGATCGTCCGGTGGACGGTCTCGACCTGGGCCACGCCCGGTTGGTGGAGCTCGGCCGCGCCATGATGGGCTCGCCGCAGCTGCTCATGCTCGACGAACCATCCTCGGGCCTGGATGCAGACGAGACGGCCCGCTTGTCAGCGATCCTGGCGAACGTGCGTAGCGCACGGGAGACGGCGGTGGTGCTGGTGGAGCACGATCTCCAACTGGTGGAGTCGTCGGTCGACCGGCTGTGCGTCCTCAACTTCGGCCGCATGCTCGCCTCGGGACCGGTGGACCAGGTGCTGGCTGATCCCGAGGTCCGCCAGGCCTACCTGGGGACCGGCGGATGAGCGACGCACCTCTGCTCGAACTTCGTGGTGTGAGTGCCGCGTACGGTCCCTACCGTGCACTCTTCGATGTATCGCTGTCGGTTCCTGCCGGCTCCGCCCTGTCCCTGGTCGGAGCCAATGGAGCGGGCAAGTCGACCGTGGCCCGAGTGGTGTCGGGGTTGGTGCCGGCCACCGCGGGCACGATCCGTTTCGACGGAACGGACATCACCAGGCGCCCGGCCTACGAGCGGGTCAGGATGGGACTGACCCAGGTCACCGAGGGGCGATCGGTGTTCGCCTCGCTGTCGGTCGAGGAGAACCTCACCCTCTCGTTCCGCCAGGCCCTCGGACGGCCGGGGGTGCCCGGGGCATTGGAGGAGACCTATACGGCATTCCCCAAACTCGGGCAGCGGCGAGCCCAGTCCGCCGGCACCCTTTCGGGAGGGGAACAGCGGATGCTGGCGCTGGCCCGGGTACTGGCCCTGCACCAGAAATTGCTGGTGGTCGACGAACTGTCCTTCGGCCTGGCGCCGGTGGTGGTGGATGAGGTCTACACGGCGCTCGGGCAGGTGCTGTCGACCGGCACATCGCTGCTTATCATCGAGCAGCATGTCGACCGGGCGCTCCGCCTAGCCGACGCAGTGGCCGTCCTCAGCAAGGGAAGGGTGGTCTACGACGGTACGGTCGAAGGAGTGGAGTCGCGGTTGAGCGAGCTGGTGATGGGCCGGCTCGAGGAGTGACCGCCTCCACCGCGTCCGACGGAACGGTCAGGCCAGGCTGAAGGGCGGGACGCCCGATGAGACGTTCTTGAACAGCTCTCCCTTGGCGGCGGCCAGTTCTTCGGGCGTCCACATCGAATCGCGGTGCAGCTCGCCGACCGGATGGAACCCGCCCATGGCCCAGATGTCACCGCCGTAGACGATGAAGTTCTGGCCGGTGATGTCAGCGGCCTCGTCGGTGGCCAGAAAGGTCACCAGCTGTGCCACGTTGCGGGGATCGAACCTGTCGAAGCCCTCGCCGGCCTTGGCCATCTCACCGAAGAGGTTCTCCGTCATCCGGGTGCGTGCCCGGGGTGAGATGGAGTTGACGGTGATCCCGTAGCGCTCGAGCTCACGAGCCAGCACCCAGGTCAGCGAAGCGATGCCGGCTTTGGCCGACGAGTAGTTGGCTTGGCCTGCGTTCCCGAAGAGTCCGGCCTCGGACGAGGTGTTGATGATCCGGCCGGTGAGCGTCTCGCCGGCCTTGACCCGGGCCCGCCAGTAGACCGCAGCGTGGTGTGACGGTGCGAAGTGACCTTTCAGGTGGACCCGGATGACATCGTCCCAGTCCGACTCCTCCATGTTGAAGCTCATCTTGTCCCGCAGGATGCCGGCGTTGTTGACCAGGATGTCCAGCTGGCCGAAGGTGTCGACGGCCTGATCGACGAGGGCCTTCGCCCCCTCCCACGAGCTGACATCGGATGAGTTGACCGCACCATCGCTGCCGCCGGCCTTGATCAGCTCGACCACCTCTTCGGCCGGGTGCTTGTCACCGCCCTCGCCTTGCAGCGAGGCCCCGACGTCGTTGACGATCACCTTGGCTCCCTGCGATGCGAGAAGCAGGGCTTCCTCGCGACCGATCCCGCGGCCTGCTCCGGTGACGATCGCCACCTTGCCGTCGAGCATTCCCATGGTGTCCTCCTGTGTTCGATTCCCCGGTGGCCGCGCACAATGAGGCCGTGGCGGACCGGAAAAGCATGGCCGAAACCGACCCTCGAGGGCAAGACAGGCTGCACCACGACCGAGGAGACCCCTCGTCCCCGCCGACCGAACGGCACCCTCGGGCACCGGTGGCCGCCAGTGGGACAGGGCGACCGGTGCAGGGCGACCGGTGCAGGGCGCGATGGTAGGTTCACGGCGTTCGGTCGAACGCGAACGGAGGCGGTGTGAGCGGACAGGATCAGGTGGCGGGCAAGGCGGAGGGCGCCCAGTTGGTCGGCGGCGCCGGCAGGGTCACACCGCAATTGCAGAGAATCCAACGCGTGGTCCGCAGGGAGGCCACCCGCCTGGCCGGGCTGTCGTTCGCCGAGCTGCCGCCCCGTGAGGCGGTCCGCATGGCCTACAACGTCCTGCTCCGGCGTGATCCCGACGAGCCCGCGTGGAGCGACCAGGCCGGTGCCATGACAGCGGGGTCGCTCTCCCACGGGGACGTGGTCGACCGGATCCGCTGCTCCAGCGAGTACCGCACCCAGGTGCCGGTGGGTCAGGCCAGCCTGCACAGTTCGCTCCACGCCAGTCGCTGCGAGTTCATCATCGGCCTGCCGCCGGCCCACCGCATCGTCGACCTCGGCGGGGGGCACACCACCGATTCACGGGGAGCCCTGGTCGTGCTCGGCTACCCCTACGACTTCGACGAATTGGTGGTGGTCGACCTGCCACCCGACGAACGTCATCCCCTGTACCACTCGGAGAGGTTCGGGGCGGGGGACACCGAGCACGGCAAGGTGCGCTACGAGTACCGGTCGATGGCGGACCTCTCGTTCGCCGACGATGCCTCGGTGGACCTCATCTACAGTGGCCAGTCCATCGAGCACGTCACCGAGGCCGACGGGGACATCGTCCTCGAGGAGGCATGCCGGATCTTGAGGCCCGGCGGGTACATGGCCATCGACACCCCCAACGGCCGGGTCTGCCGCCTGCAGCAGGACGGTTTCATCGACCCGGACCACAAGGTCGAGTACACACTCGGACAGCTGCGCGACAAGGTGACCGCTGCCGGTTTCGACGTGCTGACCGAACGGGGCCTGAACTGGGGCGGTCCGGCAGTGGCCGACGGCCGGTTCGACCCGGCAGCCCTCGCCGGCAACCACGGCGTGTACTTCCAGGCCGAGGCGTGCTACCTCCTCGCCCTGCTGATCCAGAAGCCGGTGGGCCGGTAGTCCTCGCTGCTCGCGACCGGCGTCAGCCGTCCGCGGCTTCGAGCACGAAGACCGGTATCTCCCGCTCGGTCTTCTGCTGGTACTCGGCGTAGTCGGGGTAGGCGGCCACCGCCCGTTCCCACCAGACGGCCCACTCCCTGCCGGCCACCTGGCGGGCCACCATGTCGGCCTTGTTCGGGCCGTCCTGCAGCTCGACATGGGGATCGGCGACGAGGTTGAAGTACCAGAGGGGGTGGGTGGACGAGCCGCCCTGTGAAGCGACGGCGGCATGCCGGCCGTCGTGGTCCACCCTCATCAAGGGCGACTTCCGTATCGTGCCCGACCGTGCACCCCGGCTGGTGAGGATGATCACCGGCATGCCCCGCATGGTGGTGCCATCGGTCCCACCGGATCGTTCGTAGAGGTCGACCTGATCGCGGACCCATTCGGTCGTGCTGGGCTGGTACTCGCCTTCGAGTGGCATGCCTCCAGCCAACACCGGCGGGCTCGGGGATGCCACACCGGTCAGGCGCGATCCGAGTCGCATTCACCGACGAAAGGAGTGGCCTGGCGGGCTCGATGTTCTGCGACGTCTGTCCACGATGTCTCGCGACATCACTTGGTGCGGGCGAGAGGATTCGAACCTCCACCCCCGAAGGGACCGGGACCTAAACCCGGCGCGTCTGCCAGTTCCGCCACACCCGCGGCGAAGCCACACTATCGATGGCCGGCCTGTTGAACGGGTACTG
>JADGOE010000020.1 GCA_017883135.1 Acidimicrobiales bacterium | reverse complement strand
CAAGGCGTTGGCGGAGTGGTCCACGTCGCCTCGTCTACGGTTCTGGCCAGGAAGAATGGCTAGGCGGCCCTCGGCCTGTAGAACGCAAGTTCCGAGTGGTCGAAGGGGCGCCCGGCGGAGCGCAGCAGATGGGCACGCGGGCCGTCGGGGTCGTGGTCCTCGGGCATCAGGGAGGTGATGGCGCCAGTGGTCTCGGTGAGCCCGTAGACCTGGGCGAACTCGCATCCGAGCGCTTCCATCGAGCGGACCAGTACGTCCACGCTGATCGGGGAGGCGCCGTAGAAGACCGTGCGGAGCGAGCTGACGTCCGTGGTGGCCAGCTCGGGGGTGGCCAGCAGGAACATCAGCACCGCGGGGACGACGAACGTCTCGGTGATCCTGTGCTCCTCGATGATCCCGAGGATCACGGCGGGGTCGATGTCCCGCACGATGACCGAATGCCCGCCGCGCGACATGCCCGACAGCGCCCATCCGGTTCCCCCGATGTGGAAGAGCGGCATGGCGACCAGCGAGACCGTGTCGGCACCGATATGGAAGATCCCGATCGCCTCGTTCAGGATGGTCGAGATGTTCCTTCCCGAGATCATCGCCCCTTTGGGGAGCCCGGCGGTCCCTGAGGTGTACAGCTGGGTGACCACGTCGTCGGGGCTGGGGGCGAACCCTGGGTCGTCCGGTTCATCGGTAACGCCGGCACCCCGCCAGTCGTCGAGCTGCTCCAGTGGCACCCAGGTGCGGACGGAGGTGACCAGAGGGGTCATGTCCTTGACGGCACCGTTGTACTCGTTCCCGTAGAAGAGGACCGATGCCTGGGCGTCCTCGAGGATGGCGGCCATCTCGGCCGGGGCAAGCCGCCAGTTGACGGCCACGCTCACCGCCCCGAGCAGCGCGCAACCGAAGAAGACCTCGAAGTACTCGATGCAGTTGCGGTCGAGGAAGGGGACCCGCTCGCCGGGCACCACTCCCTCGGCAGCCAGCGCGTGGCTCACCCGCTTGGCGTTCGCGTACACCTGGCTCCAGGTCAGCGTGGTGGTCGCCAGGGTCAACATGGGAGCGTCGGGGGTCCGGGTTGCCCAGTGGCGCAGCATCTGTGCCGCAGTCTGGTACTCCGCTGCCACGGAGGTCCGTCCTTGGTCGTCGGTCACAGCACCACCCCTTCGATTCAGCCCCGTCCCCGCTGTGGGTTTGGCTCGGGTCGACCCCCCGCAGCCGTGCCCACCGATCGGAGTTCTCTGCGATCGGTGGAGGGAACTGTAGATCGTTCTCGTGTGCCACGCCGGGCGCTTCCCGAAGGGGACCGGGTCCGTGCTCCGACCGTAAGGTGTGGGAGTGACCGACAACGACACAGAGGATCCGACCTCGCCGGAATCTGACCGCCTCTACTTCCGTCAACTGCTGGCCGGCCGGGACTTCGCCGTCGACGACCAGATCGCCCGGCAAATGGTGAACTTCGTCTATCTGGTCGGGGACACGGTCACCGGCGAGGCCGTGATCGTCGACCCCGCCTACGGCGTCGACGAGCTCCTCGGGATTCTGCGGGCCGATGACATGGAGTGTGTGGGCGCCCTGGCCACCCACTACCACCCCGACCATGTGGGCGGCGACCTGATGGGCTGGGGGATCGAGGGGATCGGCCGGCTGGTCGAGGTGGCCCAGGTCCCCGTGCACGTCCAGGCCGACGAGTCGCCCTGGGTGGTTCGCTCGACGGGCGTAGGTGCCGAGGATCTGGTCACCCATCGGGGAGGGGACCTCGTCGAGGTGGGCGCCATCCCCATCACCCTGGTCCACACTCCGGGCCACACTCCGGGAAGCCAGTGCTTTCTGGTCGGCGGGCGCTTGATCGCCGGCGACACGCTCTTCCTCGACGGGTGCGGTCGCACCGACCTGCCCGGTGGGGACCCCGAGGCCATGTACGAGTCCCTGACCACCCGACTGGCCCGGGTTCCCGACGACACGGTGCTGTATCCGGGCCACCTCTACTCGGACGAGCCATCGGCCACCATGGGCCAGACCCGATCACACAACTACGTGTTCCGTCTGCGGACGCCCGAGCAGTGGATGACCATGTTCGGCCAGTGACACCGGTTGGACCTGGTCGGGTACCGGCCACCTACGATGGCGCCCGATGACCGATCCCCAGCCCACAGAGTCTACGATCCTCGTCATCGGCGCATCGTTGGCCGGACTTCGCGCTGCCGAAGAGATCCGCCACGAAGGCCATGGGGGCCCGGTCATCGTCGTCGGCGACGAGCAGCACGCCCCCTATGACCGGCCCCCGCTGTCCAAGCAATTCCTGGCCGGCACCTGGGACGTCGAGCGCATCCACCACCACGCGCCCGACCGGCTCGACACGCTGGGGCTCGAGTTCCGACTCGGCCGGCGAGCCACGTCACTCGACACCGACGCCCGCACGGTGACCTTCGACGACGGGACGGAGCTGCACTACGACGGGCTGGTGGTGGCCACCGGTGCCCGGGCCCGCCGGCTCCCGGGCACCGGTGGGATCCCCGGCGTCTGGACGCTACGGACCCTCGATGACTGTCTGGGCGTCCGAGCAGGTCTCGAGTCGGCCGGCGAGGGAGCGCGGGTGGTGGTGATCGGCGCCGGGTTCATCGGTTCCGAAGTTGCCGCCACTTGTCACGGCTTGGGGGCACGGGTCACGATGGTCGAGGCGCTCCCGACCCCCTTGGGACGGGTGCTGGGTGATGCGATGGGGGAGGTGTGCGCCGGGCTCCACCGTGACAACGGGGTAGAGCTCCTGACCGGCGTCGGGGTGGAGCGCCTGTCTTCGCACCCTGGCGGGCCGACCCCGGTCGTCGTTCATCTGATGGACGGCAACAGCCTCGACGCGGACCTGGTGGTGGTGGGCGTCGGTGTGGAGCCGGCCGTCGACTGGTTGGAGGATTCGGGCGTCACCCTGGAGAACGGCGTGGTGTGCGACCAGAGCCTGTTCGCCCACGACCGCGTGGTGGCCGCCGGAGACGTGGCCCGGTGGATGTACCCCGCGACCGGTGAGTTGTCTCGTGTCGAGCATTGGACCAACGCCGCCGAAGGCGGTGCCGCGGCCGCTCGCAACCTTCTGGCCGGATCGGCCGGGTCCCAGCCGTACGACCCGATCCCGTTCTTCTGGTCGGACCAGTACTCGACGAAGATCCAGATGATCGGAGTGCCGGGCCCCGGCGACGAAGTCGTCGTGGTGGGGGGGTCGGTGGACGAGCGCAAGTTGGTGGCCCTCTACCGCCGCGGAGATCGGCTCCGTGCCGTGCTGGCCTTCAGCCAACCGCGCCAGCTGATGTCCTATCGGCCCCTGCTGGTCGCCGGGGCCTCCTTCGACGAGGCGTTGGCCTCGGCGCGGTCCTGATCGGTGCACCTCTCCACGCTGTTCGTCCGGCGGACGGAGCGGTACCGGCGGGTGAAGGCAAGGGCCCCCGCGATCTGATCGGCCGAGGGCTCGATCCCACCGTAGCTGCAGCGCTCCACCAACCGGGTGGTCCCGATCAACGCTTCGGCGTTCGTAAGGTCGGTGCCTGCAAGGCGTTCGCCGTAGGCGGTGAGTGTCTCGTCGGGGCGTCGGGACCGACCCAGGCGCCCCCCGCCCCGGTCGAGATCGGCGGCGACCTGGTGGGCCCATGTGGGAGGGCGCCGCCGGCGCCGCCGGCGGAACTGCCCGATGGCGATCGCCGTTGTCGCGACGACGGCGATCGGAATCCAGGGGAGGTGGCGCAACGTGGTGCCGGCGTGGTGGGCGATGACCGAGCCCGGCGCCGGGTTCGCCAGCGGCACCACCGCGGTGGGGTCGAAGTTCTGCCAGCCGAATCCGGGGAACCAGACCTGCACCCAGGCGTGGGCATCCTTGGCCTGGACGTCGTAGAGGTCGGTGATCGGGTTGTAGGGCCCTGGCACGTACCCCACCGTCTCGCGGGCCGCAATGCCGAGGGAGCGCAGCATGACCACGGTGGCCGTGGAGATCTGCTCGCAGTAGCCCAAGCGGGCGCCGAAGAGGAAGGTGTCGACCGCGTCCGCGTGGGGGGCGAGTGGTGGGATGTCGGTGGTGTACCTGATGCGCGAGGACATCCATGCCTCGATGGCTTCGACCTTGTCATAGACATGTGTGTCGACGTCACCGGGGGCTCCGATACCCGAGGTGATCCGGGCGGCCAGGGCGGAAACCCGGGGATCTGCGTGGGGGAGCTGGCGGTAGCGGAGCAGCTCGCCGGGGCTGAGCGGAGTGAGGGCTCCCGGGTCGGTGGGGGACAGCGGGATGGTGGCATTCCGCAGTTGCCTTGCGGTTGCCGAGTTGTCGTTGGAGACCACCGTGTAGATCGTGCCGGCCCCCATCGAGGTGGTCGAGACGATCGTGCCGTCGCCGGTCAGGAAGAGGGAGCGGGACTGGAGGTACACCCGCTGGGCCGTGTCGGCATGGAAGACCAGGTTAGGCCCCGATTGGGCGAGGTAGTAGGTCTGGACGTCGGTGGCTCCGGTGGACTGGACGGCCACTTGGTCGGAGGTGACGGGGATGGTGAACGGTGACCCCGTCGCCAACGTGGTCACGTGCCCGTTCTTGCCATCAGCCGGCTCGGTCGACTGCACCCAGTTCTGCCCGTCCCACCGGTCGTAGGTCTGGCCGATCCAGAAGTTGGGCCGGCTTGCACGCACCCGCATCACGACCTCGTTCCCCAGTGATGCGCGGACTCCGGTGTCCAGGGACTTGGCAAAACCGAGGAAGCCGCCGACCCCGGTGCGGCCCTGAGGGCTGGCGGCATGGGCGGGGAGGCTCGCTGAGCCGTCGGTCAGGTTGTTGGTGCTGTCGACCGGTGCGGAATTGGCCGAGGTGGACGGGAAGATGAGCGATGTCGAGACCCGGGGTGCCGGCAGGACAGAGACCAACAGGCCGGCCACCACGAGGACCGCCATTCCGGCGACCCCCACGGTGAGCCACGGGACCCCGCGGGCGCCGGCCATCGACTGCCACATGGAGACCAGCCCCCAGATGCCGCAGGCAACCCAGGCCACCACGTAGGGCCCGAGGGACAGGTCCACCGACTGGGCCGCCGCCACCGCCATCAGAGCGGCTGAACCGGCCAGCGAGTAGGCCACGTCCCTGCGGGACGGGACGTCAAACGCGTGGGTGCTCAGCACCCAGGTGAACAGCACGGCCAGGGGACCCTCCACCGTCGAGATGTCGCCGGGCGTGGCGGTGTGGGCCACGGTGGCGATGAACCACACGAAGCCGGCGATGGCGCAGGCGGCCAGAATCGGCTTCACCACCGGCCACGGCTTCGAGCGGCGCCGATAGGACAGGACGTTGCCGACCACCGTGGCAACCATGGTGAACAGGGCGACCGGCAGGTCGATCTCCCCCTGGCTCCAGCAGGCAGCGGCGGCGACCATCACCGCGGCCGTGGACGCAACGCGGAATTGGATCGAGTGCTCGGGTGGCCCGGGCCGATTCGCCTGGACCACCCGCTGCCAGATGGTCACCGCCGTCGCCCCCGCCGGACCGGTTGAGGCGGTCCGCCGGAGGGGGCCATGCCTGGCGGAGGAACCGCTCGTGCCAGTCGCCTCCCGAGGTCGATCCGGTCCCGCACCTGCCGCATGGCGCGGCCATCCCGCTCGTCGGTGCCGAGCATCACCGACTGGCCTCGAGCCAGGCAGCCCGCCACCGCGGTCATCACACCCTCCGATTCGGCTTCCGCAAGGACGGGGTCGCACGAAAGGACCATGTCGACGACGATCGGATCGTCCCGTTGCCGCTCGGTTTCCCGCACCATCAGCCCCCCGGCATGCGACGTTGCCGGCCAGTGCACCGACCGCCGCGCATCTCCGGACCGGTATGGGCGTACCCCCCGGGGCTCGCCCATACCGGCGGGGATCCGGAGTGGCGCGTCGCCGACCGCGTCGTCGACGACGGTCGCAAGTGGCCGTGGCTCGCCGGAGCGCGGGGCCACGTGCAGTGGCCGGGGCAGCGCCACGGTCACATCCTTCGCCAACCACAAGATGCCGAACGGTGCGCACGAGGCCACCTCGATCACCAGGGTCTCCACCACACCGCGTCGGTCCGGAGTGAGCTCCACCTCAACCGGGCGCAGCCCGCGGAAGCTTCCTTCGGCTCGGGCCGCCGGCCCGACCGGGTAGCGCGGCCGGAGCCGGACGGGCCCGTTGGCGACCAGGGTCACCGCGAGCGGTCGCCCGGCCTGCCTGTCCGAGGGGCTTTCGGTGCAGGTGACCGTTGCTCGCAGGGTCGGAGCGATCGGAGCCATGATGCCGGTGATGAGCACGGCGGCCGACAAGGCTCCCACCGCCTGCACCCATCCGGATCCACTGGAGTGGGCCACGCCGGCCCACGCCAGCATGGTCACCAGGCTTGCGACCACCGGACCGAACCATGCCACCGGGTGCAGCCGGCGCCGGAACCGCCGGCCACCGGGCAGCATCGACGAGGATGGGCGCCGCCGGTGGGGCACAGAGAGGCTCCAGGACAAGGCAGCGCCGACCAGCACGGACACCGTGCCGATCGCGGCGCCGGCTACCACCATCTCGGGACCGAGGAGCGCTCGTGCCAGCACGACCCCGCAGACGCCGGTGACCAGTCCGGTCAACGCCGCGTTGGCCGTACGCCAGAGGGGCCTTCGGCGACGGGGCGTCGAAGGGCTCACGTGGGTGGGACGGGTGCTTCGGCGACGATGCGGCTCACCAGGGCCGGACCGTCGGCACCGCTGCCTTCGGCGATCAGTCGGTGGGAGAGGCAGGCCACCGCCACCGCCTGGATGTCCTGGGGGGTGACGTAGGCCCGGCCGGCCAGCACCGCGTAGGCCTGGGCACTTCGAATCAAGGAGATGGCCGCACGGGGGCTCGCGCCCAGGCGCACCGTGCCGGCCGTGCGGGTGGCCCGTACCAGCGACACGGCGTAGTGGGCGACCGTGGCGACCACATGCACCGAGGCGGTGGCATCGATGGCGCGGCGCCACCTGGTCGGATCGGACACCGGAACCAGGGCATCGAGGGCATAGCGTCCACCGTTGTGGAGAACGAGGCGGGTCTCGACGTCAGCATCGGGATAGCCGATCGAAGTGGACAGGCTGAACCGGTCGAGCTGGCTCTCGACGAGCGGGTAGGTGCCGAGCTGGCCGATCGGGTTCTGGGTGCCGATCACCAGGTGGGGCTGGGGCAACGGCCACGACTCGCCGTCAACCGAGACCTGCTGCTCCTCCATCGCTTCGAGCAGCGCGGACTGGGTCCGGGGTGGGGTGCGGTTCATCTCGTCCAGGAGGACCACGTGCCCGAAGACCGGCCCGGGTCGGAACTCCCAGGTTCCGGTGTCCGGCGCGAACACCGTGACGCCGGTGATGTCGGAGGGGAGGAGGTCGGGGTGACCCTGGATCCGCGAGAGCTTCACCCCGAGCGCGGTGGCCAGTGCGCGGGCCAGCACCGTCTTGCCCACGCCCGGCACGTCTTCGATGAGCAGGTGGCCCCCCGAGAGTGCCGACACCACTGCGGTGTTCACTGCCGCGGGTGTGCCGAGCAGCACCTCGGACAGGGCACCGTGCAGTGCGCGGGCGAGGCCCACCGCCTGGTCGATCGACGGTTGCGGGTCCTCGGTGGGTTCCGACGACCCGATCCCCAACGTCTCGATGCCCGTGCTCATGGGTGCACCTGCTTCCCCTGCGTTCGCCGCACCCGCCGCCGACGTCGCCGAGCGTGGCACCTCACCCACCCTATGCGTTCTCCGTCGGTCGGTTCAACGCGCGCGGCGCGAGTGGCGCCGGCCGCCGCGGGCGCGACGGCGCGATGCCGGTCGCAGTGCGGGCCGGCCCGGTGCCGATGGGCCCGAGGTCAGAAGTCAAGGGCAGAGAGCTCGGGAATGGTGCCCTCGGAACGTCGGCGGGCCTCGAGCCAGCGGGTGCGGGCCGCCGCGTGCTCGCCGGTGCTCGTCGTGGGGTCCACCACGTGGCGCGGAGCCCAGGCGGCGGCCACGTCCTTTTCGTCGGCCCAGGTCCCGACGGCCATGCCGGCCAGGTAGGCGGCGCCGAGGGTGGTGGCCTCCACGACCGGGGAGACCTCGATCGGCCGCCCACAGGCGTTGGCCAGGGCCTGGGTGAACACTTCATTGGCCGACATACCGCCGTCGATCCGAAGGTTGCCGATCGGAAGCCCCGAGTCGGCCTCTGCCGCCTCGAGGAGGTCGGCACCCCGGTGGGCCACTCCTTCCAGCACCGCCCGCACCAGCTCGGGCCGCCCGCTGCCGCGGGTGAGGCCGACGAAGGTGCCCCGGGCCCCGAAGTCCCACACCGGTGTGCCCAGGCCCAACAGGGCGGGGACGAACCAGACGTCGCCGGTGTCGGCGCACCTCGAGGCCACCTCGGCGGAGTGTGCGGCCGAGTCGACGATTGCCAGGTCGTCGCGCAGCCACTCCACGCAGGTGCCCGCCGACAGCATGATGGCTTCGACGCCCCAGGTGATTGTTCCCTTTCGGCGCCAGGCAATGATCGGGATGGTGCCGGCCGGACCCCGTAGGGCCTGGGGAGGGTGGTCGGGACCCACACACTGGTCGAGCATCCCCCCGGTCCCGAAGGTCGCCTTGGCCTGACCCGGAAGGGTGCAGCCCTGCCCGATGAGGGAGGCCTGCTGATCTCCGGCCATGCCCGCGATGACCGGGTGGCCGGACAGGGCTTCGGCCGTCCCCATCACGCCGCTCGAGTCGACGATGGTGGGGAGGAGCGCCTCGGGGATGCGCAGCGCGGCCAACAGGTCGCGGCTCCAACCCAACCCGTCGACGTGGATCAGCCCGGTCACTCCGGCGTTGGACGCGTCAGTGATGTGGAGGCGCCCGCCGGACAGGGTCCACGCCACCCAGGTGTCGACGGTTCCGAACGCCAGCTCGCCCCGTTCGGAGCGGGAACGGTCAGGGTCGGCCAGGTCCAACAGGGCCGCCAACTTGGTCGCCGACGCGTTGGGTGTCACCCGGATTCCCTGGTTCTGCAGCTCGAGGCAGGTGCCGACCGTGCGGAGGTCCTGCCAACCGAGGCCGGGCCCGACCGGAACCCCGGTGGCCCGGTCCCACACGATGGTCGAGGCCCGTTGGTTGGCGATCCCCACGGCCTCGACCGGTCCACCCTCGGCCAGGCTGCGGGCCGCCACATCGAGCACCGCGTCGGCCATGGCGGTCGGGTCGAACTCCACCAGTCCGGGGAAAGGCGTGTCGGGGAGCACCGCCACGTGGTGGATGTGCTCCACGGTTGCATCCGGACGAACCACCGCGCCGCGCACCCCCGAGGTGCCGACGTCGATCACCAGGATGCTCATGGCCAGGGGAGCCGGCCGTAGGGGCTGTCGAGGCCGAGCTTGCCGGGGTTGAGGATGCCGTTCGGGTCGAGCGCTTGCTTCACCGTGGCGAGCACGTCGAATCCTGAACCCAGGGCGGTGGGGACGAAGCGCGCCCGGTTGATGCCGATGCCGTGGTGGTGGCTGATGGCTCCGCCGGCGGACATGGTCGCCCGGGTGATCTCGTCCCAGGCCAGCCGGTAGTACTGCCCGGCCCATGCCCGGGCGTCGGGGTCCGTCCCGCCGTCGCCCGACGGTGGGCGGCCGACGAAGGTGAAGTACAGGCAGGCGCCGTCGGTGTAGGCGTGGGACTGGTGGGACGATGCAACCAGCGTCCCTTCGACACCCGACAGCGCGTCGAGAACGGACCGGTAGAGGCCGGGCAGGGCACTCCACCGTGCGGAGATCTCCGCGGTGTCCACCACCAGCCCGGATCGCCACAGCTTGGCGAGGGCGGACGCGTCGTTCCGGTGCTCAAGCCACCGGCCCACCAGTCCGGTGTCGAGCGGGTCGGCGCCCCGGCACTCGTCGTCGACCACCGCCAGGGTGGCCTCGACAAAGCCGGGGTCGGCCTCGTCCAGAACGAGGAGCAGGTTGGTGTCCGGATGGTCGAACGACCCACCCGACTCGGTCTCGTCGTAGAGGCGGAGGACTGCCGGGGTGGCGCCCCGCCGGAGGATCCGGCGGCACGCGTCGAGTCCCTCGGCGAACGAAGTGAACCCGAAGGCGCGCCGACCCTCGCCCTCGGGTACCGGGTGGACCCGGAAGCGTCCCTCGGTAATGACGCCGAGGGTGCCCTCACTACCCACGAACAGCTGGGTCAGGTCCGGGCCGGTGGCCGACCGCGGCCCGGACCCGCCGGTCCGCACCACCCGGCCGTCGGCCAGCACCACCTCGAGGCCGATCACCATGTCCTCGATCTTCCCGTAGCGGTTGGAGTACTGGCCGGCCCCCCGGCAGGCCAGCCATCCCCCCACGGTCGAGAGGTCCATCGACTGGGGCCAATGACCGAGTGTGAGGCCGTGGCCTCCACGGAGACCGGACTCGACGTCCGGACCGAAGGTGCCGGCGCGGAGATCGGCCACCAGCGACTCACCATCGACGTCACCGATGCCGGCCAGACCGCAGAGGTCGAGGGCGACCCCCCCGAACAGGGGGACCGAGGCACCGCAGACCCCGCTCCGCCCACCGGCAGCGGTGACCGGCACGCCGGCAGCGTTGCAGAGTGCCAGCACCGCGGCCACCTGGCCGGTGTCGGTGGGGCGCGCCACCACCGCGGGCCGGGCCGGTACCTGACCGTCGACGGCCCAACCGATGGCAAGGGGCCACCAGTCACGCCCTGCCTCGGCGCGGGCGTCGTCGTGGTCGGTGACTTCGTCGCACACGTCGGCAAGTTGTCGGCGAAGGGTGTCCTCGACGGCGATCCGCGTGCCGCCGAGATGGTCGACCACCTCGGCGGGTTCGGCGTCGATGGGTGTCACCGGCGTGGGCTGGGTCACGTGTGGTCTGTTCGGGTGCTGCTCGCGGTCGCTGCCTCTTCGGTCCTGGCGGAGGTGGTCCCGTCCGGTGACTCGAGCCCCACCGGTGCCGGTCCTGCATCGAGTCCCGCACGACTCAGCGCGGAGCGCACACCTTCTGCGTAGGCAGAGGCTTCGCGGGCGATGCGCTCCCGGTCCCATCCGAGCTCGGGGCCGATCAGGTTGGCCACAGCCACTGCGGCGTCGGCGGCGCCCCGAGCGTCCCGCAGCGAGGCCCGGGTCCTCCGGTCGAGGACGTCGGCCACCGACTGCGCCATCTCGTGACGGACCGCATGGACCGCTTCGACCCCGAGGTAGTGGAGCCCGGGGACCAGCGGGTCGAGGAGCTCGGGATGACCGTCCGCGAGCGCCAGCACGTCGGGGGTCTCGGTTCCGTACCGCCCGGCCAGATGGACGGCAAGGGTCGCCGCGTCGCCGGTGCCCGGCGTGCCCCGGTCTGGCCCGACCCGGCCGGGCCGGGCCGGCGCGTGCCCGCCCGCGGTCGCCCCGTGCAGTCGCAGGTCCTTCGTCACGCAGGGCAGCGATCGCCTGCCCAGGCCATCGACGGCGGCGTCGACGGTGTCCTCGGCCATCTTGCGGTAGGTGGTCAGCTTGCCACCGGTCACCGTGATCATCCCGCTCGGCGACGTCCGGACGGTGTGGCGGCGGGACAGGTCGGCGGTCCGCTCACTCGGCGCGCCCTTACCTTCGGCAGGGGCCAGCAGCGGCCGCAGCCCCGACCACAACCCACAGATGTCGGAGCGGCTGATGGGCTTGGTGACCATGGCATTCGCCGCGTCGAGGATGTAATCGACATCCTCGGGCGTGCAGGCGGGGTCATCGAGCGGCCCGTTCCACTGGGTGTCGGTGGTCCCGAGGTAGACCTGTTCTCCCCACGACACGACGAAGATCGATCGGCGGTCCCCCTTCACCGGGATGACCGCCGCGATGTCGCAGGGGAATGCGGCTTCGGGCACGGTGATGTGGATGCCTTTGGCAGGTCGGATGGAGTGCGGATCGTGGTGCTCGTCGAAGGAGCGGACCTCATCGGCCCACACGCCGGCCGCATTGATCACCACCGAGGCGCGTACGGTGAACGGCTCGGAGCCCGACGGCGCCACCCGGGCCCCGTTCACCTTGCCGCCCGCGTCGGTGGTCAGGCCGACGACCGGCGTGTGGTTGGCTGCCACCGCGCCGTGGTCGAGGACGGCGGTGCGGGCCACGGCGAGGGTCAGCCTGGCGTCATCGGCACGGGCGTCCCAGTAGAGGAAGCCGGCCACCAGCCGGTCGGTACGGAGGGTCGGCAGGTGGGCCAGTGCCTGCGCCTGGGAAACCTTCTCGTGGCGCCTGCCGATCCGCATGCCACCGGTCAGGTCGTAGAGCCACAGTGCCGTTCGGTAGACGCGGGCCGCCCCCTTGTTGACCACCCCGGCGCGCCCGAAGAGGGGGATCAGGAAGGGGAGGGGAGAGACCAGATGAGGAGCGTTGTCGAGCAATCGCTGGCGTTCGGCCAGGTTCTCGTAGACAAGGCGGTACTCACCCTGTTGGAGGTAGCGCAGCCCGCCGTGGATCATCTTCGACGACTTGGACGAGGTTCCCGATGCGAAGTCGTCCTTCTCCACCAGGGCGGTCTTGAGGCCGCGGCTGGCGGCGTCCAAGGCCACCCCCGCCCCGGTGATCCCGCCTCCGATGACCAGCACGTCGAACTCCTCGGAGGCCAGTCGGGCCAGGGCGCGATCACGCTGGAATCCTTCGGCCGGCCGGTCGGCGTGCCGCTCGGCGACGCTGACGCGGTCGGGCATGGCCAAAGCCTGCCACAGGTGGACAGGTCCACCCTCGCCCAGGCGGGACCCCCGCCCCCGACCAGCACCACCTCCCGTTGTCAACAATCATTGTTGAAAAACAATCATTGGTGATACGCTGATCCCCGTGAAGACGGCCGAGGAGCTGACCGAGCTGTTCCGGTCCTCCGGGCGCAAGGTCACGGCCCAGAGGCAGTGCATCTTCCGGGTCCTGCAGGGTGATGGAACCCATCCTTCGGCCGAGGCGGTCCATGCGGTGGTCAGTCGCGAGATGGAGACCATCTCGTTGAAGACCGTGTACCAGACCCTCTACGACCTGGCCGAGCTGGGGGAGATCGCATCGCTCGATGTCGGTACCGGCATGACCCGGTTCGATCCCAACGTCGACGACCGCCACCACCACCTGGTCTGCCGGCGGTGCGGCAGCGTGCGCGACCTGGTGGCGGCCTTCCCCGAACTGCGGATTCCCGAGGGCGCGGACCTTGGGTTCGAAGTTGGGTCGGCGGAGATCGTCTTCCGGGGGTTGTGCCCCGAATGCCGGGCACCGGTCCCGGGCGACCGGGCCGGAATGCGATCCTCGCCCCGGACATCCAGCACCAGCACCAGCACCAGCACCAGCACCAGGTAACGAGTTACTCGTGGAAGTTCCACGATGCCCACCGACATGAAAGGACTACCGTGCCAGCACTGAAGGACACGAAGACCGAAGCAAATCTGAAGGAGGCGTTCGCCGGCGAGAGCCAGGCCAATCGTCGCTATCTCTACTTCGCGCAGAAGGCGGACGTCGAGGGCTACCCCGATGTGGCCGCGCTCTTCCGCTCCGTTGCCGAAGGGGAGACGGGACACGCGTTCGGCCACTTCGACTTCCTCCGCGAGGTCGGCGACCCGGTGACCGGAACTCCGGTCGGTTCGACCGAGGAGAACCTGAAGTCGGCCGTCGAAGGCGAGACCTACGAGTACTCCGAGATGTACCCGGGGTTCGCCCGCACCGCGCGCGAAGAGGGCTTCGACGAGGTCGCCGAATGGTTCGAGACACTGGCCCGTGCGGAGAAGAGCCATGCCGGCCGGTTCACCGAGGGGTTGGCCTCGGTCTCCTAGCCACGTCGGGTGGTGTTCCCACCCGGGTAGAGGAGAGACCGGGCCCCGGTCGAGAGCCGGGGGCCCGGTCGGTCGGTACCGCCGGGACGGATCACTCCGTGCCCGTCTTCTGCGAGAGTTCGAGATGACCACCACCTACGACCCCACCCACCCCGAGTACCTCGACCAGCCCGACCTGCGGGTGGAGCTCGGGCGCGTCTACGACCTGTGCCACGGGTGCCGGCTCTGCTTCAACCTGTGTCCGTCGTTCCCGACGCTCTTCGACCTC
The DNA here is from genome assembly GCA_017883135.1 of Acidimicrobiales bacterium. Lineage (GTDB taxonomy): Bacteria > Actinomycetota > Acidimicrobiia > Acidimicrobiales > RAAP-2 > Bog-756. The sequence continues at coordinate 28,347 of JADGOE010000020.1, read as the reverse complement.
GTGGATGCCCGCGACGGTGACGTGGCCGGGATGACGGCGGCAGAGCAGGATCAGGTGGTCGACGAGTGCTACCAGTGCAAGCTCTGCTACCTGAAGTGCCCCTACGTGCCCCCGCACGAGTGGGAGCTCGACTTCCCGCGCCTGATGATGCGGGCCCACGCCGTGCGTCACGCCGAGGGGGTGGGCTTCAAGGAGCGGGTGACCGATCAGTTCCTGGGGCGCACCGACCTCGTGGGCAAAGTATCGACGACGACGGCACCGTTGGTGAATGCCCTGACCGGTCGACCCGGGACCTTTGCCCGTCGGGTGATGGAGAAGACGGTCGGGATGGCCTCCGAACGGCTGCTCCCGCCGTACTCCCGGCAGCGCTTCTCGACGTGGTTCAGGCGTCGCCGCGCCGAACCGGCGTCCAGGGGTTCGAGGCCGGACGTGGCCGGCCGCTCCCAGGGCTCGGTGTCGGTGTTCCCGACTTGCTTCGTGGAGTACATGGAGCCGTCCATCGGCCAGGACCTGGTCAAGGTGCTCGAGCGCAACCGGGTCTCGTGCTCGATGTCCGAGGAAACCCGGTGCTGCGGCGCCCCGTGGCTCCACCAGGGCAACATCAAGGAGTTCACCCGGGCGGCGTCCCGCAATGTCAAGGCATTGGCCGACGAGGTGAGGGCCGGCCGGCAGGTGGTCGTGGCCCAACCGACCTGTGCCTATGTGGTGCGCAAGGACTATCCGATCTATCTGGCCCGGACCCGTTCGGCGGCCGACGCCGAGTTGGTGGCGGCCCATACCGTCGACCCGGCCGAGTACCTGGTAGCCCTCCACCGGGGCGAGGGCACCGAACTCGACACCGTGTTCCCCGGGCGCGAGTCGGGAGTGGTGCCCGGCGAGGTCACGTACCACGTTGCCTGCCATCTGCAGGCCGCGCAGGTCGGACTGAAGGGTCGTGACCTGCTGAGGGTGGCCGGGGTCGAGGTGAACCTGGTCCAGCGCTGCTCCGGCATCGACGGCACCTGGGGCTACCGTGCCGACAACTATCGGTTGGCGCGGTCGGTGGCCCAGCCGCTCAGACGCGAAGTGGAGGCGGCCGGCAACGAGGTGGTGTGCGGCGACTGCCATCTGGCCAACGGCTCGATCGAACAGGAGACGGGGCGCCGGCCGGTACACCCAATCCAGCTGATGGCCAGGGCGTATGGCATCCCCGAGGAGCGTCCATGACGGAGCCGGCGCGACCGCTCACGCTCGACGACATCTCCGACCAGCGGGCCTACGAACGCGAACGGGACGAATTCCGGCGCCGGGTGATCGCCGTCAAGAAGCTCCGGCGGGTCACCGTGGGCCCGGTGGTCACCCTGGTGTTCGAAAGCCGGTCGACCGTGCGCTTCCAGGTGCAGGAGATGGCGCGGGCCGAGCGGATGCGCACCGACCGGCAGATCCAGCACGAGCTCGACATCTACAACCGCCTGCTCCCGGGGCCGGGCGAGCTCTCGGCCACCTTGTTCCTCGAGCTCGTCAGCGAGGAGGAGCTGAGGACGTGGCTGAGCCGGCTCATCGGTGTCGAGTGGGCCTGCCAGGTGCGTTTCGGGACCGGGGGCTCGATGGAGGCCATCGCCTCCACGCCGGAGGAGGACCACCTGTCCCACCTGACCCGCCCGGCGACGACCTCGGCGGTGCACTACGTCCGGTTCCGGTTCGACCAGGATCAGATCGATGCCTTCGTGACCGGACCGACTTCCCTCGCCGTCGACCATCCCGCCTACCCGGACGGCATGCCGGGCACGGTACTGGGCGAGGCGACCCGGGTCGAGTTGGCCAAGGACCTGGCGGGGGCGTAGGCCCCGGCCCCCGGGTGATCACCGGCCGGTGAAGCGCGGGTCCCGCCGCCCGAGCGAGGCGGCGATGCCTTCGCGGAAGTCATCGGTCTCCATCAAACGCTGCTGCTCGAGCCGTTCGTGGCCGACGGCCGCAGCGAACCTGGTAATCAGGTCTGCGCGTTGGGTCCTCCGGATGGATCGCACCGCTAACGGCGCCGACGAAGCGATCTCCTCGGCCAGCCGATGGGCCTCGTCCCTGGGATCGTCGGCCAACCGGTCGCACAGCCCGATCTGGAGAGCCTCGGCCCCACCGATGCGCCGTCCGGTGCACAACAGCTCGAGTGCCCGCTGGCGGCCGACCACCTCGGGCAGGGTGAGGGACAGGCCGAATCCCTGGTGGAGCCCGAGGCGGGCGAAGTTGGCCGCAAACCTGCTGTCCGGTGACCCGACCCGGAAGTCGCCGGCCAGAGCAAGACCGAGTCCCCCTCCGATGGCCGCACCCTGGACGGCCACCACCACGGGCAGCGGCCCGTCGACGAGGGCGAGGGCCCGGTCGTAGAGGGCGAGGAGCTCGTCCGGAGGCGGTTTTGTCGATCGACCGAAGTCCATCCCGGCGCAGAAGTGCCTGCCCTCCGAGCACAGGACGATCGCTCGGCACCCTTGTCCGTCGGCCCAGGAGATGCCGTCGACGAGGCACTGCAGCAGTTCGGCGTCGAAGAAGTTGGCCGGGGGGCGGTGCATCTCCACCTCTGCCACGTACCCGGCGGACCGGTCGACGGTGACGTCGCCGAAGGTCTCCATCACTGCACGCCGTGCGGTGATGGGTCCGGGCTGCCGCGGGATGCGGTCACCTCGTCCATCACCTCGGCCGTGTGCTCGCCGCTCAGTGCCGCCGGCCGTCTCACTGTCGGGCCGGAGAACCGCGAGAACCGCACCGGTTGAGGGATCACCTTGTAGCGGCCGGCCACCGGATGGTCGTCCTCGGGGAGCGCGTCGACCAGCTCGTCGAGGGTGGGGACGGCCGATGCCGGTACACCCGAGGCCGTGCAGAACGCCAACCACTCCTCGGTGGTGCGTTGGGCGAGGATGTCGGCGACCTCGAGGTAGAGGTCCTCGATGTGCTCCAGCCGGGAGCGTGCGGTCGCAATCCTCGCGTCCTCGACCAGGTCGGCGCGGCCGCCGGCCCGGAAGATGTCCTCGAAGTTCTGGCGGGTGTAGGGGAGGACGCTGACCCAGCCGTCGCTGGTGCGTTGCGGGTTCCGGTTGGGGTTGAGGATCCGCTGGTAGCCCGGTTCGCCCTGCGGTGGGCGGGCGATGGCCGCTCCGGCGTGTTCGACCAGCATGAATGCGGTCATTGCGTCCACCATCGGGACCTCGACCCGTTGCCCCTCCCCGGTGCGCTCACGGTGGAGCAGGGCGGCGAGCACCGCGTAGGTGATGGTCAGACCGCTGACCTTGTCGGCGATCAGCGTGGGGGCGAATTGTGGCTCGCCGCACAGTCGCCGGAACGCGTCGGGGAGTCCGGTGCCGGCTTGGATGACGTCGTCGTAGGCCGGGGCGTCGGCCGCAGGCGAGTCCGAGGGGTACCCCTGGGCCTGGAGGTACACGATGTCGGGCTTGACCGAGGCGATGTCCTCGTAGGAGAGGCGGAGCCGCTGCAAGGTGCCCGGCCGGAGGTTGGTGACGAAGACGTGTGCGGTGGCGACGATGGCAAGCAGGGCGTCCCGCCCCTCGGAGGTCTTGAGGTCGAGCACGACGTTCCGCTTGTTGCGCAACAAGTTGAGGGCGATGCCGGAGAGCTGTGGGTGGGGACCGGCGGTCATCATCCGGCTCAGCGTGCCCTTGGGATCCTCGACGGTGATGACGTCGGCTCCCAGGTCTCCGAGGATCTGCGTGGCCATGGGCCCCATGATGATCGAGGTGAGGTCCACCACCCGCACACCGTCGAGAGGGCCCGGCGTTGTCGGTGTCGTCACGGCGTTCCTCGGTGTCGGGCGCCACCTCGATGACCGGTCGTCGAGGTGGCGCTTGGTGGGCTGCGTCCTTGCTCGGGCGCGCCCCGTTCCTCGTCACGGTGTCCCGGGGCCAGGATCGCCCATGGTACAGAGTTGTCCCACCCCGGGGCTCAGCCGCTCCGCACCGGCCGTTCCAGTGGGTCGGGCGCGAGCGAATGCGGGGTCCGGTGGGGCCAGCGAGAGGCGCGGATCGGACCCGGCAAGGTCCTCGGCCAGCTGTCGGTGTGGGATCGGAGCAAGGTGGTGCGCCCATCGTCTTCTCGCCACCCGAAGCGGGTGGCCCGACCGGAACCTCTCCTCGAGGCCCGGCGGCGAGGCACCTCGGTGCACGAGAGAAGGGGAAGCACCATGAGCAGCGCGACCACTACGACGATCACCGGCAACCTGACGCGGGATCCCGAAATCCGTTACACCCGCGATGGGCAGGCCACCACCTCCCTGGGTGTGGCCGTCAATCGGCGTTGGCAGAATCGCGAGACCAACGAGTGGGAGGAGTCGACGTCCTTCTTCGACGTGGTGACATGGCGCGAGCTGGCGGAGAACGTCGCGCTGAGCCTCACCAAGGGGATGCGTGTCGTGGTGAGCGGGCGGCTCGAACAGCGCAGTTGGGAGACCGAAGAGGGGGACCGCCGCACCAAGGTGGAGATCGTCGCCGACGAAGTCGGGGCCAGCCTCCGGTTCGCCACCGTCGATGTGCACCGCGTGGAACGCCACGGGTCGTCGGAGGTCGGTCACGACGCTGCGCCGGACAGGACGACCGCCGAGGGCGAGCACGTCGGTGCCGGGTCCTGAGCCGGGCAGCCGGGCCTCGAGCAGCGGGTGCACTCGTGATTGCACCTCTGGTGGCGAGCGGCTGGCAGTCGACCGGGGGGCAGCAGCCGGTTGCCCTCTTGATCCTTCGGGCCGGGGCACGCCTGGTGGCCCTTGGCAACGATCCGGCGTCGCTCGGCCCTCATGGCGGCGTCGTGCTCCTGACCGGCGGCCTGGCGGCCTCGGCCGGGTCGGCACTGGTGGCAGTCAGGCTGGCAGGCGGTCGGAAGGGGGACAAGGCGCGACCACCACGGTCTCGAATCCCGAAACGGGGCAGTCCGTGAGGAGCGCCGAGCCGATCGGGACGACAGGTGCACTTCCCAGGGCCCGCTTCGCGTCATCGGTGCAACTCAGTAAACGAGAGGTCTTCGCCGCCTGCCAGGCACTGGCCGACGCCGACGGGGTGTTGGTCAGGTCGGGACGGCTGGCCGAGGCCCACGCCCTGGGTGACCTGTTCGACCTCTTCGAGCAACGGCTGTCGGCCGCCGATTGAGTAGGGGGGCGAGCGCCGTCACTCCTGGGTGGGTTCGTACTCGAGTGCGAGCGAGTTGACGCAGTAGCGCCGCCCGCTGGGCGCGGGCCCGTCGGGGAACACGTGGCCGAGGTGGCCTCCGCACCGAGCGCAGGTGATCTCGGTCCGCGTCATGCCGACGCTCTTGTCCGCGTGCTCGTTGATGGTCCCATCGTCGAGAGCCTGATAAAAGCTGGGCCAGCCGGAGCCGGACTCGAACTTTGCCTGGCTCGGGAACAGGGAGGCACCGCATCCCGCGCAGGTGAAGACGCCGCTGCCCTCGGCATGGAGCAGCTCGCCCGACCAGGCCGGCTCGGTGCCCTTCTGGCGAAGGACCGCGTAGCGCTCAGGTGTGAGCCGCTCCTTCCACTCCTCGTCGGTCAGCTCGACCCGACTGCCGGTGCCTGTTCCGGTGCGCTCGACCATGGTGATTTTCCTTTCGGGTGGCCGGCCGGGTCAGGGACCCGTGTGCCTGCGCCGGCAACGAACACAGAGGAGAACCCCGGAGGCGGCCCGGCTGTTCCCACCGCCGATCGGAGACGGGGCCGGCTCCGTCGCCAGCAGGGCCGTTTGCTAACGTCGCGTCAGATTCCTCCGGACCCGTGTCCAGGGTCGGACCGGCCGCTGCCGTGCCGCCGGCCCCGGGTCTGTCTCCAGCTACACCGACGCCACAGGACGCCACTGCCATGGACCTTCGAGATCGACCTGAGGATGAGGCGTTCCGCAAGGAGATCCGTGCCTGGTTGGACGACCACGTGATCGGGGAGTTCGCCGCACTCGGCGGTCGTGGCGGGTCAGGCGACGAGACCTTCGGATTCGAAACCCGGCTGGCCTGGGAGTCGGTGCTGGCCGCCGGTGGATGGACCGGTATCGGCTGGCCGGTCGAGCACGGGGGAAGGGGTGCGAGCATCGCCCACCAGGTCATCTTCAACGAGGAGTACGTGAAGGCCAAGGCACCCGGCCGGGTCAGCATCCTGGGTGAAGGCCTGATCGGCCCAACCATCATCCAGTACGGGACCGTCGAGCAGAAGGCGCGGTTCCTCCCTCCCATCCTGGCCGGCACCGAGCTGTGGTGCCAGGGATACTCCGAGCCCGATGCCGGAAGCGACCTGGCCAACGTGCAGACCAAGGCCGTCCTCGACGGGGACGAGTGGGTGATCACAGGCCAGAAGGTGTGGACCTCCTTGGCACACCAGGCCGACTGGTCCTTCGTGGTGTGCCGGACCGAGCCCGGGTCTGTCCGGCACCGAGGGCTCTCGTACTTGTTGGTGCCGATGGACCAGCCCGGCGTGGAGGTCCGGCCCATCACCCAGTTGACAAGGACCTCGGAGTTCAACGAAGTCTTCTTCGACGGCGCCCGGACCCGCCGCGACCACGTGGTCGGCGAGGTGGGTGACGGTTGGCGGGTGGCTCTGGCGACGCTCGCGTTCGAGCGCGGGGTCGGCCTCCTCGGCCATCAGATCTCCTTCCGGCGTGAGCTCGATCACCTGCTCGCCGTGGCCCGCGCCAACGGTTCGGCCGCGGACCCGGTGGTCCGCCAGCGCCTGGCCCGTTCATATGCCGAGCTGGAGATCCTTCGCTACAACACGTTGCGCAGCCTCTCGAACTTCGATGGCCCGGTGGCGCCGCCGGAGGCATCGATCATCAAGCTCTACTGGGCCACCTGGCACCGCCGGCTGGGCGAGCTGGCCATCGACGTGCGGGGCGCGGCCGGACAGGTGGTCGAGGGGGCACCCTACGAGCTCGACGAGTTCCAGCGCACGTTCCTCTTCAGCCGTTCGGAGACCCTCTATGGCGGGTCGAACGAGATCCAGAAGAACATCATCGGCGAGCGGGTCCTCGGCCTGCCGCCCGAACCCAAGGGAGCACCACGATGACCGACCGAGCTCCGACGGGGCCCCGACCCCCGGTTCCGCCAGCGGGGCACGGTCTGTTGAACGGCAAGATCGTGGTGGTCACTGCCGCGGCCGGCACCGGCATCGGATTCGCCACCGCCAAGCGGTGCGTGGAGGAAGGGGCCACCGTGGTCATCTCCGATGCGCACCATCGCCGACTCGGGGAGGCAGCCGATGCCCTGGCCGAACTGCCCGAGCTCGCCGGTGCGCGCCCGCTGGCGGTTCCCTGCAACGTGACCGACGAGTCCGAGGTACAGCACCTCTACCAGGCGGCCGTCGACCACCACGGCCGGTTCGACGTGGCGGTGAACAACGCCGGCCTGGGCGGCCAGGCCGACGTCGTGGATATGACCGATGAACAGTGGTCGGTGGTCCTCGACGTGACCCTGACCGGCACCTTCCGCTGCACCCGCGCGGCTCTCCGACACTTCTACGCCCGGGGCGACGGAGGGGTGATCGTCAACAACGCGTCGGTGCTCGGGTGGCGTGCCCAGGCCGGCCAGGCCCACTACGCGGCGGCCAAGGCCGGTGTGATGGCGCTCACCCGATGCAGCGCGATGGAGGCCGCTCTCCACGGTGTGCGCATCAACGCCGTGTCCCCGAGCCTCGCCGTACATCCATTCCTCAACAAGGTGATGGCCGACGAGGAGTTGGCCGAGCTGAGGCGCCGCGAGGCGTTCGGACGTGGTGCGGAGGTGTGGGAGGTGGCCAACGTCATCGCATTCCTGGCCAGCGAGTACGCCACCTACATGACCGGCGAGGTCGTCTCGGTGAGCAGCCAACATCCCTGAGAGGGCGCGCCATGGTGTCCAGCGCGTCCTGCAGGCCGGTCCGGCCGAACGCCGGGGACCATGCACTACCCTGACGGCGTGTCAGACGTGACGGATCCCCGCGGGGATCTCCAGTGGGGAACCATCCCCTCCCTGGTCGAGGATGCAGCCGCACGCTTCGGTGAGGCCGAGGCCCTGGTCGACCGGCACGGACCCGGCGGGACCACCGCGCGGTTGACCTTCGACCAGCTGGCCGAAGAGGTGGCGGCCGCCACCCGGGCCATCGTGGCCAACGGCATCGACCGGGGCGACCGGATTGCCATCTGGGCGCCCAACTGTGCCGAGTGGGTGATCGCCGCGCTCGGCGCGGTGGGTGCGGGGGCACTGTTGGTCCCTCTCAACACCCGGTTCAAAGGAGCCGAGGCCGCCTATGTCCTCCGAGAGTCGGGGGCGAGGATGCTCTTCACCGTCGAGGGCTTCCTCGGGACGGACTACCCACGCATGCTCGACGATGCGGTGGCAGCCGGCGAGAGAGTTCCCGATCTCGAACGGGTGGTGGTCCTGCGGACCGACGACGGCGCGGCGAGGAAGGCGACGGCCAAGGGCGACCAGGTCGTCCACTGGGAGGTCTTCCTCCAAGAGGGAGGTTCGGTCTCCGCTGACGTCGCTGCCGGGCGGACGGCCTCGATCACCCCGGGGGACCTCTCCGACCTGGTGTTCACCTCGGGGACCACCGGCCGTCCCAAAGGGGCCATGACCACCCACGGCCAGACGTTGCGCACGTTCGCCACCTGGTCAGAGGTGGTCGGCCTCCACCAGGGTGACCGCTACCTCATCGTCAACCCGTTCTTCCACACCTTCGGGTACAAGGCGGGCATCCTGACCTGTCTGATCACCGGGGCGACCATGGTCCCCGAACCGGTCTTCGACCTCGACCTGGTCCTGGCCCGCCTGTCCGAGGAGCGCATCTCGGTGCTGGCGGGTCCACCGACCATCTTCCAATCGATCCTCGACCATCCCGGTCGCCACGAGTTCGATCTCTCCTCCCTGCGCCTGGTGGTCACCGGCGCAGCCGTGGTGCCCGTCGAGCTGGTGGAGCGCCTCTGGTCCGACCTGGGCATCGAGACGGTGCTGACCGCCTACGGACTGACCGAGGCCACCGGGACGGTGACCATGTGCCGGCGTGGCGACTCGGCCCAGGTGATCTCCGGCTCCTCGGGCCGGGCCATCCCCGATGTGGATGTCCGGATCGTCGATGTCGGCGGGACCGAGCTCGAAGCGGGCGAGGCCGGTGAGATCATCGTGCGCGGCTACAACGTGATGCGCGGCTACTTCAACGACCCCGACGCAACCGACGAGGCCATCGACGCGGGTGGATGGCTCCACACCGGCGACGTGGGAGCGATGGACGAGGCCGGCAACGTCACCATCACCGACCGGCTCAAGGACATGTACGTCAGCGGGGGCTTCAACGTCTACCCGGCTGAGATCGAGGCAGTGCTGCGGCTCCATCCGGCGGTCTCCCAGGTCGCGGTGATCGGCGTGCCCGACACCCGGATGGGCGAGGTCGGCATGGCCCTGGTCGTGCCGGCACCCGAGGCCACATCCGCCGACCTCGAGTCCGAGCTCGGCGCCTGGACGAAAGAACGTCTGGCCAACTACAAGGTGCCCCGCAGGGTCCAGGCGGTCGAGACCCTGCCCGTCAACGCCGGCGGCAAGGTGCTCAAGCGCGAACTTCGCGAGCAGTTCGCCCCTCGCCCGTGAGCACCTCCCATCCCGAGTCCACGTTCGCAGATCCAAACGAGAGGGGAGTGCCGTGCGAGGCATCGTCTACACGGGTGACGGGGTAGAGGTCACCGACCAACTGGGTCTCGGCAGCCCCGGCCCCACCGAGGTCCGGGTTGCCATCGGGGCTGCCGGTGTCTGTCACAGCGACCTGTCGGTGATCAACGGCACCATTCCGTGGAAGGCGCCGTCAGTGCTCGGCCACGAGGGTGCCGGGGTGGTCGAGGCGGTCGGATCCGAGGTGCGGTCGGTCAAGGTCGGGGATCACGTGGTCATCGCCACCCTGGCGAGCTGCGGCACTTGTCGAGCATGCAGCACCGGCCACCCCACCTGGTGCATCAAGACTCTCGGGAACGTGTCCCAGCCCTTCACCTACAAGGGTGAGCCGGCTTCCAACTTCGCCGCGACCTCGGTGTTCGCGGAATCGACCATCGTGAGAGAGGTTCAGGCTGTCAAGATCTCCAAGGAGGTCCCGATGACCTCGGCATGCCTCATCGGCTGTGGCGTCCTGACTGGCGTGGGGGCGGTGCTCAACCGGGCCAAGGTGCAGGCGGGGGAGACCGCCGCCGTGTTCGGGGTGGGCGGGGTCGGGCTCAATGTGATCCAGGGGCTGCGTCTGGCCGGAGCCAGCCGGATCATCGCCGTGGACACGCTTGCCTCCAAGGAAGATCTGGCCCGACGGTTCGGTGCGACCCACTTCGTCGACGCGTCGGCCACCGATGCGGTGGCCGCCATCCGCGAGCTGGTCCCTCCCGGGCCCGACCGGGTGGCCGGGGCGCTCGGGTGGACCGGGGGGGTCAACTGGTCCTTCGACTGCGTGGGCCATCCTGGGGTGCTGCGCAACGCCATCGACGTGCTGGACTGGGGGGGCAACGCGCTGGCGATCGGCATTCCGCCCCAGGGCACCGAGGTGGCGGTCGACGTCAACTCGCTGGCCTACGTCGACCGTGGCCTGCTGGGCTGCCGTTACGGTTCGTCCCGGCCCCACCACGACATCCCACTGATGGTCGAGTTGTACCTTTCGGGCAGGCTGATGCTCGACGAGTTGGTCACCGAGCGTCGCCCCCTCGAAGGGTTCCGCGACATCGTCGAGGACATGGAGGCCGGCAAGTTGGCCCGGGGCGTCCTCACGTTCTAGCGGGTCGGGAAGCACCCCACCGGGGGCGGAACCGGTGATGGCGGCCCTGTTACAGTCGGCACCCGATATGACGGTGCGTCAGATTGAGGGGGAGTTCGAGACGGTGGTCGACGTGCTGCGCGTTGCAGCCTTGGTGAACGCCGACGTCGAGGCGTACGTGGAGCCGGCCACCGAGTCGTCGCCTCGACGGGCAGTCACGTTCGCCCAGTGGGACCGCGCCGCCGAAGGCGTGGCCGGCCTGTTCGGCGACCATGGCGTCACCCGCGGCTCGGTGGTGGCACTGCTGCTGCCCAGCTCCATCGAGTACATGATCTGCTACGCGGCCGCGGTGCGGCTGGGGGCAGTCACCTCCGGCATCAATCTCCGGCTCGGCGCACCCGAGGTGGACTCGATCCTCGACCGGACCCGGCCGGTGGTCGTGGTGGTGGACGATGGTGCCTCACCACCGATGGCGGCCAGGGGCTGCGTGCTCGAACGCTCCGCTGTGGCGTCGGCCGCGAACGGGCCCGGCCCGACCCGGCCGGCCGCACTTGCGTCATCGGACCCGGTTGCCGTGGTGTGGACGAGTGGCACCACCGGGCTGCCCAAAGGGGCGGTCTTCGACCATATGAACCTCCGGTCGGTGGCCGATGGCGCCGATGTCCTCTCCGAGCCCGGCGACCGCCGCCTCTCGCCGCTGCCGTTCGCTCACGTCGGATCGATGACCCGGATGTGGGACGAAATCGCCAACGGCATCACCACGGTGATCACCCCGACACCCTGGCGGGCTGCCGACACCATCCGGGTGCTGGGCGAGGAGCGGATCACCGTGGCCCAGGGGGTACCCACCCAGTGGGCGCTGGTCCTCGCCCACCCGGACCTGGTGGGATCCGACGTCTCCTCGCTGCGTGTCGCCGGCACCGGTGCCTCCCGGGTGCCACCCGAACTGGTGGCGGCAATGCAGCAGCGGCTCGGGGTACCCGTCGTCGTGTGCTACACCTCGACCGAGGCATCGCTCGGCACCGGCACGGTCCCCGGTGACCCCGACCGGGCCGTGGCCTCCACGGTGGGGAGGCCGGTTCCGGGGGTGTCACTCGATCTGGTCGACGACGACGGCCGAGCCGTGACCCCGGGCGACGTGGGGCGGGTCCGGCTGTGCTCGCCGGCGGTGATGCGGGGGTACTGGGGCGGGCCCATGAAGGGACCGGGTGCCGAGGGCGTCTCCTACGACGAGGAGGCCACCGGATCGGTGCTGGGCGAGGACGGCTGGCTCACCACCGGCGACTACGGCTTCCTCGATGGCGACAAGCGGCTGCACCTGGTCGGTCGGGCCAACGAGCTCTACATCCGAGGTGGCTACAACGTCTATCCGGCCGAGGTGGAAGGCGTGCTGGGCAACCACCCCGACGTCGGGCAGGTCGCGGTGGTCGGTGTCCCCGACCCGGTGCTGGGCGAGATCGGGGTGGCCTTCGTGGTTCCTACCGGTGACTCCCCGGCTGACGAAGGTGCCCTGCTCGACGGGCTCCGGTCGATGGTCCGGGACACGCTGGCCGACTACAAGGCACCGGACCGGGTGGTGGTAGTGGTCGACGGTCTTCCGTTGACCTCGATGATGAAGGTGGACAAGGGTGCCCTGGCCGACCGGGCCGCCGGCCTCGCGGGTGCGGGGTGCCGCACGACGGGGCCGGCCCGCGGCGCGGAGGATCGACGACAGCAGACGAACGGAGCGCGAGCATCATGACCGGAAGATCGATACCAGCCCAGGGCGGGGTGACCGACGATCCCATTCGGATCGGCACCATGCTGTACACCCTGGTGGAGCCGCACAGGGGCCACCAGGTGGCCTACAACCGTTGGTATGAGCGGGACCACTTCTACGCCGGTTGCCAGATCGGTGCCTACAACTTCGCCGGCGCCCGCTTTGTGGCCACCGCACCCCTCAAGGGGCTCCGCTACCCCGGCGGTGGCCCCGGTGGTCCGATGCCGCTGGTCGCCGATCCCCAGGTCGGGAGCTACTTGGGCGTCTACTACGTGCTCGACGGGCACCACGACGAGTGGAACCGGTGGGCCGTCGACCAGGTGAACGTCCTGCACGCCGCGGGGCGGATGTTCGACGAGCGCGACCACATCCATACCGGCCTGTACCGCTTCGAGTGGGAGCACCGGCGCGAGGAGGACGGCGTGCCGGCCGAGCTCACCCTGGACCACCGGTTCGCGGGGATGGTGTCGGTGTTCGTCGAAGTCGCCGACGGAGTGGCGCCGGACCGCATGTGCTCGTGGTACCGAGACGAGCACCTGCCCTCGGTGCTCCCGGGCTCTGCGGTGGCCACCGTGCTGGCCTTCAGCCCGCTCCCGCTGTTGGCCGACGCTCCCGGCGATGTGCCCCGGTCGGAGTCGGTGGGCCAACGGTTGCTGCTCCTCTTCTTCCTCGACCAGGAGCCGTCCGCCTGCTGGCAGGGGGTCTTCGCCCACCAAGGCGAGGCGGTGTCCGCCGGCGGGCTCGGCCACGTGCTGTGGGCCTCGCCGTTCATCGGAACGGACCCCGGCACCGACACCTATACCGACCAGCTGTGGTCGGACCCAGCATGACCGCCGACTTCACCGACCAGCTGGCCGAGCGGGCCGCGGCGCGTGGCTGGGTGAGCGCGCCCACCCTATGGGAACTGGTAGAACGGCGGGCCCGGGCCACGCCTGATGCCACGCTTGCTCACGAGGACAGCGGACGCGAGCTGACCTTCGCCGGCTATCGGGACGCCTGCCTTCGGGCCGCGGCCGGGCTCCATGCCGAATTCGGGGTGGACCGGGGCACCAGCGTCAGCTGGGAGCTGCCCACGTGGAACGAGTCGCTGGTGCTGGTTGGCGCGCTGGCCCGCCTCGGCGCCCGTCAGAACCCGTTGATCCCCATCTACCGCGGCCGCGAGGTGGGCTTCATCACCAAGCAAAGCGCGGCGTCGCTGCTGATCGTCCCCACCGTCTACCGGGGCTTCGACTTCGAGGCGATGGCGCTGGAGATCGCAGCGGAGCGAACCGGGCTGCGGATTCTGGTCGTGGACCGCGACCTTCCCGACGGTGACCCCGGTGACCTGCCCGAGACGGAGGCCCCCCCGGCCACCGCGGCCGACGCACCCATCCGCTGGCTGTTCTACACGTCGGGGACCACCGCCGACCCAAAGGGGGCGCCACACTCCGACCTGACGGTCATGGCCTCGGCGCTGGCGATGGCCGAGTGCCTCGACATTCGCGCTGACGACGTGTCGGCCCTGGTCTTCCCGTTCACCCACATCGGGGGTATCGGCTGGCTGATCGCTGCACTGTTCAGCGGCTGCACCGTGCTTACGACGGAGTCGTTCGACCCGGTTGCGACACCGGCCTTCCTTGCTGACAACCACGTCACCCTGGCTGGATCGGGCACACCGTTCCACCTGGCCTACCTTGCTGCCCAGCGGGTTGCCGGGGACGAGCCGATCTTCCCCCAGGTCCGCTCCTATCCGGGCGGGGGCGCGCCGAAGCCACCACAGCTCCACCATGATCTCAAGCGTGAGATCGGAGGAGTGGGGATCGTGTCGGGTTACGGGCTCACCGAGGCACCGATCGTGGTCATGGCCAGCACCACCGACCCCAGCGACAAGCTGGCCGACACCGAAGGAAGGCCCACGCCGGGGGTGGATCTCATCGTGGTCGGCCTCGACGGCCGCCTCGCCGGGCCGGGGGCGGAGGGCGAGATCCGCCTCAAGGGACCCCAAGTGATCCGCGGCTACCTCGATCCGGCGCTCGATGCCCAGGCCTTCGATGAAGACGGGTACTTCCGCAGCGGCGATCTGGGTATCGTCGACGACGACGGGTACGTGACCATCACCGGCCGGCTGAAGGACGTGATCATCCGCCACGGCGAGAACATCTCGGCCAAGGAGGTCGAGGACCTCCTCTACACCCACCCGGCGGTCGCCGATGTGGCCGTCATCGGCCTGCCGGACCCCAAGACGGGCGAGCGTGCCTGCGCGGTGGTGGCCGTCAAGGAGGGCCGGTCCTTCGACTTCGACGGCATGGTCGCCTACTTGAAGGCACAAGAGCTCAGGCTCCAGGCCATCCCCGAGCAGTTGGAGTTGGTCGAGGCGGTGCCTCGCAACCCGGCCGGAAAGATTCTGAAGCACACGTTGCGCGAACGGTTCGCGTCGATGCCGAACACAGGAGGGGTCTCATGAGTCCGATCCAGCGGGTCACACTTGGAAAGGGCGGATCCGAGCACGACGCCGCGGACGAGGCCATCAGCTCGTTCACCGGTCACCGGTTCGCCGGCAAGGTCGCCGTGGTGACCGGTGCGGGCTCGGGGATCGGGAGGGCGGTTGCCCACCGGTTGGCGCAGGAGGGCGCGGTGGTTGCCGCCCTCGACGTGGCTGCCGACAACCTGGCCGCAACCGTGGCCGCCATCGGAGCAGCAGGTGGAGCGGCAACGGCGTTCCACTGCGACGTCACCTCGGAACCGTCGGTGGGCGAGGTGGTCGCCTCGCTGGCCGAGCAGCTCGGAGCCCCGACCGTGGTGTGCAACGTGGCCGGCATCGGCGGCTTCTTCAACACCGTGGACATGCCCCTCGACCGCTGGGAGAAGATCCTCGCCGTCAACCTGACCGGTCCGTTCCTGGTGTGCCGGGCCACGCTGCCCCACCTGGTCGAGCACGGTGGGTCCATCGTCAACGTGGCGTCGAACACCGCGCTGATGGGGCAGCCCTACTCGGCCGCCTACTGCGCGTCCAAGGCCGGGCTGCTGATGTTCTCAAAGGCACTCGCCGCCGAGTACCTCGCACGGGGTGTGCGGGTCAATGTGGTGGCGCCGGGCGGGGTGGACACCCCGCTGATGGGATCCTTCGAACTTCCAGAAGGGGCCAATACCAAGGTGCTGGCCAGGATGATGACGCCGCTGGGGTTCTCCACACCGGCAGAGATCGCAGCCTCGGTGGCATTCATCGCCTCCGACGAGTCCTCCTACACGACGGGTGCCGTGCTGTCGGTCGACGGTGGCCTGACCATCTGACGCAGCAGCGGAGATCTGGCAGATCCGGTGGCAGATCGTGTGCCACGTGCCAAGATGAGGGAGAAGCTAGGACGTTCGCCTGCGTCCTGATCAATTCGAGGAGCACCATGACCGACCCACGGCCAGTCGAACACTGGGACACCGATTTCGACATCATGAGCCCGGCCTACGTGGCCGACCCTTTCAGCATCTGGGACGATCTACGCAAGTCCTGTCCGGTGGCCCACACCGACCGCCGGGGCAGCACCTGGCTCCCCACCCGTTACCAGGACGTGGTCGACCTGGCCCACGATGTCGAGCACTTCAGCTCGACCGACATCTCGGTGATCCCCTTCGAGGGCGACATCCCCGAGGATCCGGTCCTCCCCTACGGCGTTCCCCCCATTTCGGCGGACCCGCCGCTGCACACCTGGACAAGACGCCTCCTGCTGCCGTGGTTCTCCCATCGGCGCGTTCAGTCCTACGAGGCGATGACTCGCGAGCTCTGCGCCAAGCTCGTCGACGGGTTCATCGACAAGGGTGCGGCGGATGCTGCCGGCGACTATGCCCAGCAGATCCCGGTGCGTGTCATCGCCGGCATCCTGGGGGTCCCGGCGTCGCTTTCGGACACGTTCACCGGGTGGGTCCGGGACGTGCTCGAGTTCGCCGATGACCCCGAGCGACGCATGCGGGGCACCGAGGGGCTGATCACTTTCTTCGTCGAAGAGGTCGCCCGCCGGAAGAAAGAGCCGGGCGAGGACCTGTTGAGCGACCTCCTGCACAGCGAGTTCGAGGGCGCACCGGTGGAGGAGAGTGTGGTGCTCGGCATCGCCGCACTGGTGCTGATCGCCGGGGTCGACACCACCTGGAGCGCCATCGGATCGTCCCTCTGGCACCTGGCCACCCACCCCGAGGATCGGGATCGACTGGTGACTGATCCCGACGCCATGCCACTGGCCATCGAGGAGCTGCTGCGGGCCTACTCGCCGGTGACCATGGCCCGACTTGTCACCGAGGACACCGAGTTCGAGGGGTGCCCGATGAAGGCCGGCGACAAGGTGTTGATGAACTTTCCCGGCGCCAATCGCGATCCGGAGGCTTTCGAGGACGCCGATCGGGTGATCCTCGACCGGGCGCACAATCGCCATGTGGCCTTCGGTTCGGGCATCCACCGATGTGCCGGTTCCAACCTTGCCCGCATGGAGTTGCGGGTGGCGCTCGAGGAGTGGCTGGCGAGGATCCCGACCTTCCTGCTTGACCAGGGCGACGAGGTCACGTGGGCGGGTGGTCAGGTCCGCGGACCCCGCCACCTTCCGGTGGTGTTCCCATGAGGATCCGGGTCGATCCCGACAAGTGCACCGGGCACGCCCGCTGCTACGGCCTGGCGCCCGAGCTGTTTGACGTGGACGACTACGGGCTGTCGACGGTGGTGGGTGACGGCGATGTGCCGGCCGAACTGGAGGACAAGGCGCGGCTGGCCGTCGCCAACTGCCCCGAGTACGCCATCGAAGAGATTCCGGACTGAGTTGACCACGCAGCACATGAGCTGCGCCGGGCGAGGGGAGCACGGTATGGCCCGCCTCCGGGCCCGAGCAGTGCGCCAGGTCAGTGACATGCCAAGATGAGCGAGGCTGTCGACGCTCGGTCGCATGCTGTTCGTCAGAGGAGCACCATGACCGACCCACGGCCAGTGGAACGCTGGGACACCGATTTCGACGTCCTCAGTCCGACCTACATCGAAGATCCGTTCAGTATCTGGGACGAACTGCGTCGGACCTGTCCGGTGGCCCACTCGGATCGACGGGGAAGCACCTGGCTACCCACCCGCTACCGGGACGTGGTCGATGTGGCCCATAATGTCGAGGGCTTCAGCTCGTCCGACATCACGGTGATCCCCCTCAACCTCGAACGTGGTGATCAACGGGTCCTCCAGAACGGTCTGCCTCCGCTGTCGGCGGATCCGCCGTTGCACACGTGGACCCGGCGGATACTGCTGCCGTGGTTCTCCCATCAACGTGTGGACTCCTACGAGTTGTTCACCCGGAAGCTCTGTGGCGAGCTGCTCGACGGGTTCATCGCCGACGGAACAGTCGATGCGGGGACCGAGTATGCCCGCCAGATCCCCGTGCGGGTCATCGCCGACATCCTCGGAGTGCCGGTGTCGATGTCGCACACCTTCACCGGTTGGGTCCAGGACATACTGGAGTTCACCGACGAGCCCGCCATTCGCAGGCGCGGCATCGAGGGACTGGTCGGCCTCTTCTCGAAAGAGGTCGAGCGGAGGAAGCCCCAACCCGGCGACGACCTGTTGAGCGATCTCCTGCACACCGAAGTCGACGGCGTGGCGGTCGAAGAAGGGGTGGTGCTCGGGATCGCCGCCTTGGTGCTCATTGCCGGCATCGACACCACTTGGAGCGCGATCGGGTCGTCGCTGTGGCACCTGGCGACCCACCCCGAGGATCGGGATCGCCTGGTCGCCGATCCGGGTATCATGCCGACGGCCATTGAGGAGTTCCTGCGCGCCTACTCGCCGGTGACCACTGCCCGGGTGGTGACCGAGGACGTCGAGTTCGCCAGGTGCCCGATGAAAGCGGGGGACAAGGTCTTGATGAGCTTCCCAGCGGCCAACCGCGACCCGGAGGCCTTCGAGGACGCAGATCGGGTGATCATCGACCGCGATCTCAACCGCCACGTGGCCTTCGGATCGGGCATCCACCGATGCGCCGGTTCCAATCTGGCCCGCATACAGATCCGGGTGGCGCTGGAGGAGTGGTTGCAGCGGATCCCGACGTTCCGGTTGGCCGACGCAGGGGAAGTGACCTGGTCGGGGGGCAGGCGCGAGGACCCCACCACTTGACAGTGCTCTTCCCGTGAGGACCGCAAACATGTACGGGCCGGAGGCCACCTTCGCCGGTGTCCCCGCAGCTGACCTCGACGATCCGGCCAGCTACGCGGAGGCCGGGGTCGTGATCGTGGGGGCGCCGTTCGATGGTGGAACCAGCCACCGCCCTGGATGCCGGTTCGGGCCGCTGGCCATCCGGACGACCGACTACCTGCCCCATGACGGCTCGCGACCACACCTGGCCCTCGGGGTGGACCCCTTGGTCGACCTCGGCGTGGTCGACATCGGCGACGTCGAGATGCCTTCCGGCGACACCGAACTGTCGATCTCCCGCCTCGAGGAGGCAGTGGCCCGGATCGCGGCCGGTGGTGCCATCCCCATCGTGTTGGGGGGCGACCACACGATCGCGTTGCCTGACGTGACCGGGGTGGCACGGCACGTGGGCTGGGGACGGGTGTCGGTCATCCATTTCGACGCTCATGCCGACACCGCCGACACCCAGTTCGGCGCCTTGGTCGGCCACGGGACCCCGATGCGCCGGCTGATCGAGTCGGGTGCGGCGCGCGGGGACCGCTTCCTCCAGATCGGGTTGCGGGGCTACTGGCCGGAACCCGAAACCCTCGACTGGATGGCCGAGCAGGGGATGCGCAGTTACGAGATGACCGAAGTGGTGGCGAGGGGACTCGACGCCTGTCTCACCGAGGCCTTCGCCATCGCCACCGATCAGTGCGACGCCGTCTTCTTGTCGGTCGACGTCGATGTGGTCGACCCCGGCTCGGCGCCGGCGACCGGCACCCCCGAGCCCGGGGGGCTGTCCGCCCGCGAGCTGCTCGACGCGGTGCGTCGCATAGCCATGGAGCTCCCCTTGGCAGGCATGGACATCGTCGAGTTGTCACCGCCGTTCGACCACGCGGAGGTCACTGCCTATCTGTGCAACAGGATCGCCCTCGAGGCCATGTCGGGTATCGCCTGGCGACGCGCCCGCATCGCCGGCGAGAAGGTGCGCCGACCGACCGACCCATTGCTCGACCGCTGAACCGCCGCAGGAACGGTTCCCTGCGGCGGGTGGCGGCAGGTCAGGACAGGCGTTCGACGATCATGGCCATGCCCTGGCCGCCACCGATGCACATCGACTCGAGGCCGAAGGTCTTGCCGGTGTCCTCGAGGGCGTTGAGCAGGGTGGTCATGATGCGGGCACCGGTCTGGCCGAACGGATGGCCGAGGGCGATGGCACCGCCGCGGACGTTCAGCTTGTCCCAGCTGATGCCCAACTCCTTGGCCGAGGGCACCACCTGGGCGGCAAAGGCTTCGTTGATCTCCACCAAATCGATTTCCCCGATGGTCATGTCGGCCCGCTGCAGGGTCTGGCGGATGGCGTCGACCGGGCCGAGGCCCATGATCTCGGGGTCGAGACCCGAAACCCCGCTGGCCACGATGCGGGCGAGCGGGGTGATCCCCAATTCGCGGGCTTTGGTGTCGCTCATGACCACCACCGCGGCGGCTCCGTCGTTCAGCGGGCAGGCGTTGCCGGCCGTGATCGTGCCGCCCTCGCGGAACACCGGCTTCAGCCCGGCGAGTGCCTCCAGGGTGGTGCCGGGCCGGGGGCCGTCGTCCTTGGTCACCACGTCGCCGTTGGGAGTGGTGACCGGAATGATCTCGCGGTCGAAGAAGCCCGACTCCTGTGATGCCACGGCCCGCGTCTGGGACTGGACGGCGAACTCGTCCTGCTCCTCGCGGCTGACCCGTTTGAACTCGGCTACGTTCTCCGCCGTCTGACCCATGGAGATGTACACGTCGGGTAGCCCGTCGAGCGGGGTCCAGGGAGCGCCGGCCGCGGGTGTCCGCTCGGCGGTGCGGGCCTCGGCCGCGGCGAACAGTTCGTTGTGCGGCCCGGTGTCGGCCGCACCGAAGCGGTAGCGACTGACCGTCTCGACACCTGCGGCGACGAACACATCGCCCTCTCCAGCCCGGATGGCGTGGGCGGCCATGCGGATGGTCTGGAGTGAGGATGAGCAGTACCGGTTGACGGTCACCCCGGGCACGTTGGGGAGCCCGGCCAGCAGGGCGGCCACCCGGCCCAGGTTGTAGCCGGCCTCGCCGCCGGGTTGGCCCGAGCCGAGGATGACGTCCTCGACCGACTGCGGGTCGAGCTGGGGCACCTTGGCCAGCACCTCGCCGATGACCAGCGCGGCGAGATCGTCCGGCCGGCAGTCGACGAGCGAGCCCTTGTTGGCCCGTCCGATCGGGGTCCGGCCGGTGGCGACGATTACGGCTTCGGGCATGTGATACTCCTCGGGTGCAGGCGGCGGGCCGCTGTGGTGATGGGGGCTGATGGGGTGGTCAGGATCGCACGGGTTACCGCACTCTGGAACTTACCGGATGGTAACCCTAGTGGTGCCGGGCGACGGACGGTGGCCACTCCACCAGCGCGCAGGCTACCTCGCCGGGCGTTTGCGGCGCTTGTTCGCAGCGCGCCCCGACGGTGGCGCCCGGGGCCGGCTGAATGTAACGTGTTCTAGTAGGAGGCGGACCGCCTCACCCGGTGCTCGCGTCCGACCGGCGGGCCGCCTGAGGGGAGACTGGTCGAACCGACCCGCCGTTCCGCCGTCCGAGGATCGGGACGGGACACCCCCGGCTCGGCACCCGCAGCAGGCACAACCGGAAGGGACGCAATGGAGATCGGCTACACCGAGGAACAAGAGGCTCTCCGCAACCGCCTCCGCGAGTACTACGCCGACCTGCTGACCCCCGAGGTGGAGGCCCAGCTCGCCTCGAGCCATGGGATCGGGCCCGATATGCGCCGGGTGGTGAAACAGATGGCCGACGATGGTTGGTTGGGAATCGGATGGCCCAAGGAGTACGGAGGTCAGGGCCGATCGGCCATCGAGCAGTTCATCTTCTTCGACGAGTCGATGCGGGCCGGAGCACCGGTGCCCATGTTGACCATCAACACGGTCGGGCCGACCATCATGGAGTTCGGCACTCCCGAGCAGAAAGAGAAGTTCCTGCCGCGCATCCTGGCCGGCGACATCCACTTCTGCATCGGCTACACCGAGCCCGAGTCCGGGACGGACCTCGCCTCTCTGCAGACCCGGGCGGAACGCGACGGCGACGAGTACGTCATCAACGGTCAGAAGATCTACACCTCGCTGGCCGGTGACGCCGACTACATCTGGTTGGCAACCCGAACCGACCCCGCTGTCTCCAAGCACAAAGGCATCTCGATGTTCATCGTGCCCATGGATACCCCGGGGATCAAAGTGGTGCCGATGCACCTGTTGGGCGACCACAACATCAACTACACCTTCTACGAGGACGTGCGGGTGCCGGCGGCAAACCTGGTCGGCGGCGAGAACAACGGCTGGTCTCTGATCACCAGCCAACTCAACCACGAGCGGGTCACCCTGTGCTCGTCGGGCATCATCGAACGGGCGCTCACCGACGTGCGCGCGTGGGCCGGGTCCACCAAGCTCGCCGACGGCCGTCGGGTCATCGACCACGAGTGGGTTCAGGTCCATCTGGCCCGCATCCATGCCCGCCTCGAGTTCCTGAAGCTGATCAACTGGAAGGTGGCATGGACAGCCACCCAGGGTCACCTCGACGTGGCCGATGCCTCCACCATCAAGGTGTTCGGCACCGAGTTCTACCTCGAAGCCTTCAAGCTGATGATGGAGGTGGTCGGGCAGGCCGGCTATCTCACCAAGGGGAGCCCCGAGGCCGTGTTGACCGGTCGCCTCGAGATGTACGCCCGAAGCCTGGTCATCTTGACCTTCGGTGGTGGGACCAACGAGATCCAACGGGACCTGATCGCCATCTTCGGCCTCGGGATGCCCCGGTCACTGCGATAGAAGGGGAGACGCAACGATGGACTTTTCCTTCAGCGAGGAACAAGAGGCGGTGCGTGACCTGGCCACCCGGATCTTCACCGACCTGGCCACCCACGAGCGCCTGCGCGAGTTGGAGTCCGAACCGGACGGTGAGCGCTTCGACCGGAAGCTCTGGTCCGAGCTGGCGGCCGCCGGCCTACTGGGCATCGCCCTCCCCGAGGAGGTCGGCGGCGCCGGCCTCGGGTTTCTGGAGACCGGACTGGTGGTCGAGGCGGCCGGACGCAGCGCGGCGTACGTGCCGGCGATCGAGACCCTGGCCGCGGCGGCCCCGGCCATAGCCCGGTTCGGGACCGAGGCGCAGCGCAGCGAGTGGCTGCCCGGGGTGGTGTCGGGCGACTCCGTCTTGACCACGGCCCTGGTGGAGCTGGCCGGTACTCCGCTCTCGCCGTCGGTGGTGGCCGAGCCGGCCGGTGACGGCTGGAAGCTGTCGGGCACCAAGTCGTGCATCCCCTCGGGGATGATCGCCGACGCGGTCGTGGTGCCGGCCCGCCTGGGGCCCGATGGGCTCGCCATGTTCATCGTGCCCGTTCAGGCCCCCGGGGTGAGCCGGCAGCGCCAGCCGATCAACACCGGACAGTCCGAGGCCGTGCTCACCATGGCCGGCACACCGGTGGGACCGGACGCCCTGCTCGGATCGGTCGAGGACGGGGCGTCGATCATCGAGTGGCTGGTCCAGCGGTCGACGGCCGCGCTGTCCCTGGCCCAGGCCGGGGCGGCTGCGGCGGCGCTGGCGCTGGTGGCGGAGTACACCAAGACGAGAGAGCAGTTCGGAAAACCGATCGCAACCTTTCAGGCCGTGGGTCAACGGGCGGCCGACGCCTATGTCGACGCCGAGGCCATCCGGCTCACCGCATGGCAGGCGGCATGGCGGATCTCCGAGGGATTGCCCGCCGACAAGGAGGTGGCGGTGGCCAAGTTCTGGGCCGCCGACGGGGGGCAGCGAGTGGTCCACGCAGCGGTGCACCTGCACGGAGGGGTGGGCGTCGACCGCGACTATCCCCTGCACCGGTACTTCTTGATGACCAAGCATCTCGAACTCACCCTCGGTGGCGCCACCGACCAGCTGCTCAGGCTCGGGGCCGCATTGGCTGGCGAACCGGCCTGATCGCATGTGGCGCAGGACCCTGCTCCCGAGGGTGGAAGGCGATCCGGCGTGACGTTGTCGTTCTCGCATCTGGGCATCTGCGTCTCCGACCTCGAGCGGTCCCTGCGTTTCTACTGCGAGGGACTCGGGTTCGAGCAGGTCGAGTCACACCAGGTCGGCGAGGAGTTCGGGGCGCTCATGGAGGTGGAGCGGCTCCGCCTGCAGTCACGGATGCTCCGACGCGACGGTGTCACCATCGAGCTGCTCGGATTCGAGGCGCCCGGCACGATCGGCGAGCCGGTTCGCCGACCGATGAACCAGTTGGGCCTCACCCACCTCTCCTTGCGGGTCGACGACGTCGACCGCGTGGTGGCGGTGGTCGAAGCCCTGGGTGGTGCGGTGGTCCGCGGCACCCGCACCACGTTCGATCTCCCGGGGACCCGGCTCGACTTCGTCTACTGCACCGATCCCGACGGGGTGAGGATCGAGTTGATGGACCATCCGGGGTGACCCGGAGGGTGCCCGGGCCCGCCCCAACCTCGGATACCGTGATGGCGTGGCTTCCGATACCGCGGCGTCAGACGACATCGATCCGGTGGAGGCCGCCAGACTGGTTGCCGCCGGTGCGCTCCTCCTCGACGTCCGCGAGGACGCCGAATGGGAGTCGGGCCACGCTCCGGAGGCCGTCCATGTGCCTATGGGACTGGTCACCGAGCGGCTCGGCGAGATACCGGCGGACCGGTTGGTGGTCTGCATCTGCCGGGCTGGTGGGCGGTCGGGGGCCGTGGCCGCTGCGCTCGCCGGTGCCGGGTACGACGTCCGGAACGTCGGAGGGGGCATGCTGGCCTGGGAGCAGGCAGGCCTGTCGGTGTCCGCCGAGGGCGGCGTCACCGGCCGGATCATCTGACCCGGTGCAGCGCGATGCTGCCGGCCTGTGACCGTCTACCTCGATGACTGGCGCCAGCCGGCCCGTCTCGGAGTGGCCGTCGACCGTTGGTCCCACCTGGTGGCCGACAGCGACGACGAGCTCCATTCCTTCGCGGCTCGGCTGGGCATGCGGAGGGAGTGGTTCCAGTGCAAGGAGGGCCGGCCGCATCATGCCCACTACGACCTGCCCGAGCGCTCTCGCCAGGACGCGCTCTCGCTCGGCGCGGTCGCCGTCACCTGGCGCCAGGTCGGTCGGATGATCAGGGACCGGCGGTCCGACAACCTGGCGGGGAGCGCTGCAGCGCAAGGGCCTCGGGCAGACTGATCTGATGACGGGGAGAATCCTCCAGACGGGCGCTCGGTCGCTCGACCCGCGGACGCCGGTCCTGGTCGGGGTGGGCACGGCCTCGGCGGACGCCGAACCGAGTGAGCTGATGGCCCAGGCCTTGGTCGCAGCGGTTTCGGATGCGGGACGGAGCGGGCTCGCGGCGAAGATCGACCGGATCGCCGTGCCCCAGGGTACGTGGTCGTACCCTGACCCTGGCCGCCTGGTGGCCGAAGGCGTGGGTGCTCGAGAGGCCCGGACCCACCTGTTCGAACTGGGCATTCCCCAACAGAGCCTGATCAACGACGCGCTGGCTGCCATCGTCGCCGGCGCCTCCGAGGTGGCGGTGGTGGTGGGCGGGGAGGCCAGGTGCTGGGCCCGCGACCTGGCCCGCACGGGGCGCGAGGCGGTGGAGACCGGGCAGCCCGATGCAGCACCCGACGTGGCGCGCCGGCGCACCGGTCCGCTGGTCGAGGCGGTGGAGGTCGCTCATCGGTTGTGGGACCCGGTCCAGCAGTACGCAATGATCGAGAATGCACTGCGGGCGGCAGAGGGCCAGGCATTGGTGGACCATCGCGCCGTGGTCGCCGACCTGTGGGCCCGTTGCAACCAGGTGGCCGGAGCCAACCCAGGCGCCGCGTTCCCCGCTCCGATGGACGCCCGACAGATCGACACGCCTTCGCCCACCAATCGCCCGTTGGCCTTCCCTTACAACAAGTGGCATTCGACCCAGTGGACGGTCAACCAGGCGGCTGCGCTCGTGCTCTGTTCGGTGGAAGTGGCCCGACGACTGGGGGTGGACTCCGACCGATGGGTGTTCCCCCTGGTGGGTATCGAGTCGAGTCACGCCGTCTCCCTCCTGCGCCGGAAGCATCCCCATGCCTGGCCGGCCATGGGCGTCTTGGGCGATGCGGCGACGGCCCGGCTGGGTCGACCGGTGGCCGAGGCGGAGACCATGGAGATCTACAGCTGTTTTCCGGCTGCGGTCCGAGCCCAACAGCGCGCCTTGCATCTCGACCTCGGAGCGACGCCGACGGTCACCGGGGGCATGGCCTTTGGCGGAGGCCCGTTCAACAACTTCGTCCTCCAAGCCATGGCAGCGGTGGTCCCCACCGTGCGGGCCGACCCCGGGTCGCTCGGGCTGGTCACCACGGTCAGCGGGCTGTTGACCAAGCCTGGCCTCGGACTATGGTCTGCACTCCCCGATGGCAGGCCGCCGCTACTGGCCGACCTGGCCTATGAAGCGGCGTCGTTGACCGAGGTGGTCGAAGTCGTCGAGACGCTCGACGGCTACGACGGCGACGCCACGGTGGCCACCTACACGGTCACCTTCGAGGGAATGGAGCCGAACCGCACGGTGGCCCTGTGCGACACCGCAGACGGCAGGCGTTGCGTGGCCATCAGCGAGGACGCCGAACTGAGCCGGCATGCGGCCTCCCGCGAAGTGATCGGGACCAGGGTCAGGGTGGCGAAGGGTTCGTTCGACCTGGCGTGAGCGTCCACCGCGCTCGGCCCGGAGCTCGTCGCCGGCCACCGGCCCGGGTCGGCGCGTGCCGAACGGAGCGTGGAGCGGGGCACGTCAGCCTCGGGCAGCGAGGTAGAGATCGCAGAGTTCGATCAGGCGTGTGCGTCCGAAGCTGGGTTCGTGGCCGCCGTGGACGACTGTGACAGGCAGTTCGCGAAGGCGGCGGATGGTAGTGACGTACGCACCGACGTCAGATCCGTCGAGCTCGTCGAGCAGGGGGCCGTCGTAGACCGCGTCGCCTGAGAAGAGGATCCCCGTCGGACGTTCCCACAGGCCGATGCTCCCGGGCGAGTGACCCGGCAGGTGGAGGACCTCGAAGCTGCGGTCACCGAGATCGATGATCTCGCCGCCGTCGAGCACACGCGTCGCCGGCACCGGGTCCCCCTCGAGCACCGTCGTCTCCAGTCCGCCGACCGGCACCGCGTCGATGAACAGCTCGGGGATCCGGTATCCGGCCCGACGGTAGGGGCCGACCACGTCCTCGCCGTAGGCGAGGGATTCGAGACACGTCGTCACCGGCTCGGTCAGCCGGTCGACCTCCGCACGGTGAACGGCCCGGTGGGAGAACTCGTGCAGGCCGCCGATGTGATCGCTGTGGAAGTGGGTGGCGACTGCAAGCAGCCCGTTGGCGAGCTCGCGGTCGACGAGGTGTCGGAGTGGTGCGAGCCCGAGCGAGGTGTCGATGACGAGGTCGGACGTGCGGCCCTGCACCTGCCAGACATTGCATCGCAGGAGCGGATGGACGTGTGGCTCGGTCACCAGCGTGACCTGCCCGTCCACCCGTTTGCTGACGAACCACGGATCGGCGACGGGTAGGTCGATCATCCGGTGAACACCGCTAACCCCTGGTCGCGCCCGTTGGCGGTCGGGTGCACATCCCTCGGCTGAGGATGTGCGGGCGCTCGGTGTGGTGATACTCGCATGCGGGCTCGACTCCAGATCGGGTGGCAGGGGAGACACCGTCTCGTGGACTGAATCCCGCGCCGTGGCGCGCCACCGAGTGGTTCAGGTCGAAGACGTGGTGGACGATGTCGGCACGACCGTGATGTTGATCGCGAACTCTCCTGCCTTGAGCGTGCCGCCCGTCGACGAAGTGGTGCTTCCGGATTCGACCTGGACGGTCCACTGCGCGTCGGTCGCGGTGAACACCGAGCCGGTCAACGTCACCGTTGTCGAGGTGGAATTCGAACCCGAACCGGTCGCAGCCGTGGCCGGCGTCGATCCCGTCTCGATGTTGGTCACGGTATAGCCGGCCGAGCGGAACTTGGCCTCGTACGCTGCCGTCCCCGACGAGAGGGACCCGGTGACTGCGAACGCCACATCCCACTGGTTGTTGGTGCCGCCGCCGACCAGCACTCGGGAGTTGTCAGGCACGGGCACGCTGCTCGGGAACCCCGCCGGAAGCACTCCGGTAGCACCGGAGAACTTGTGACCGAAGACGTTGCCGGTGATGCCGTGCTTGGTGATGTGCAGGCTGCATGCCGACAGGGCGAGGCCGAGCGAGGACAGAGCCAGTGCCCACTGCCAGGTCTTGCGCCGATGGTCCGTCCCCGGGTTCCACCGCTCGAGCGGCATGTTCGTGCTGGCACCCGTCTCATCCACAGTGATCCGTCGCACCCGGCGACCTCCTTGTGCTTGTCCGGCTATCGGTTCGACAGCGCATCTCAGGTTCGCGAGCTCGTGATGGTCGGAGCCCGAAGCCCGGTGTCGGAACCCGAGCGACGGACGCGGGTCCGCGGGCAGATCCGACCGGGTCACTGTCCCGAGCAGTGGGAACGCCGCGCACCTGGCTTAACCGTCCACCTTTCGGCCGTTGGGACTTGCCACTTCGAACGCTACTGCCTGTCAGGCGGAGACGGGGGATCATTCTCGACGTCCGGCCACCATACGGGCCTGGTGATCAACCGGTCATGGCAACAATCGGGGCGACCAGGCTGATCGCCCCGGTCGATCCCTGGAAGGTGGCCGTCCCGAAGCTGAAGATGCCGCCGTCGGAGGCGACCTCCCGGTAGCCGGTGCCATCGGAGGTGGCCGCCATGCCGAC
>JADGOE010000019.1 GCA_017883135.1 Acidimicrobiales bacterium | reverse complement strand
TCTGGTAGAGACTGGGACATGTTGCCGTGTCCGGTCACCTTACCCAGGTTCGTGGACCGTCGAGCCCAGAGGTCCGGCCTGTGGTCGGGTCGGCCCCTGGGCAAGGCGGGGGCTGCCCGCTTGGCTGTCGTCGGAGCCTCGCTGGCCCTTGTCTCGTTCGTGGTGAACCGGACCGTGCGCCGGGTGGTGGTGGCCGGGACGTCGATGGCGCCCACGCTGCTGCCGGGTGACCGGTTGGTGGTGGTGAGCCTCCCCTGCGCCCGCCTGCCCTTCCCCAGGCCCGGTGCCATTGTCGCAGTGCGGGATCCCGGGCAGCCTTCGCGCTTCCTGATCAAGAGGATCGCCACCGTTCAGCCTGGTGCCGGCACCTTCGAGGTCGTGGGCGATGCCCGCGACCACAGCACGGACAGCCGGTCCTTCGGCCCGCTCCCCCGGTCATCCATCGCGGGCCGGGCGGTCTACCGCTACGCCCCCGCCGGGCGGAGCGGCCGTGGACCCTGGCCGGCAAGGAGTACCATCGAGCGCGATGCAGAGCCACAAGGATGAACTCAGCCGCCTCCTGACCGACACCTACCTCGATGGCATCGAGACCAGGTCGCTGGAGGATATCCGGGCCATGCGCACCGAGTGCCAGCAGGCCGAGGTGGCCCTTTCCTACCTGCGCCGACTGATCCAGGGCCGACTGGACATCGTCCACGCCTACCTCGATCGTCCCGGAGACGGCAGCCCTCCCGATCTGGCCTCACTGGTGAACGAACTTCCGGGCATCTTGTCCTCCGGCCCCGGGCGCCCGCCCGGCCCGGGCCGGTTGCCCATGCTGTTGGCCCCCGATACCGAGGAGTCAGATCTCACTGAAGCGTTGGACGCCGTGCTCGGGGCCGACGAGATCGGCAGGCTGGCCGATCTGGATGCCGACGCGCTCGGCGACCTGGCGGGCCGCCTCGAAGCCCTCGAGCACGGGTTGTCCGCGGATCGTCGGGCGCTGCACGAGCGGATCGACATGCTCCAGGCCGAGCTGGTCGATCGGCACAAGACCGGACGCGCGTCGGTCGACGGCCTGTTGTCGTGAAGGAGCCGGTACGTCCGGAGGGCGCCCAGTTCGTGAAGGAGCTCCCCGAGCGGTTCAATGAGCTGGGTTCGTTCATTCGTGCACAGCGGAGCTCGGCCCGACTCTCCTTGCGCCGGCTGTCGGAACTGGCCGGTATCTCGAATCCGTATCTAAGCCAGATCGAACGCGGTCTGAGGCGGCCATCGGCGGAGATCCTGCAGCAGATCGCCAAGGCCCTCCGCATCTCGGCGGAGACGCTCTACGTGCAGGCCGGCATCCTCGAGAAGCCCAATGGGGACACCGACCTCTCCCGACACATCTTCGCCGATCACCATCTGACCGAAGAGCAGCGCCAGGCGATGTTGCGGATCTACCTCTCCTTCCGGCACGAGAACGACGATGAGGCCGATCATGGCCTGGCATCGACGCCCGGTGCAGCGGGCCCGACCGACGCAGATCGATCGGGGGATGCCGAGGGTGTCCATGGCCACACGGGAGGACGGAACACAGGGCGGACGGCGCACTCCCCGATTGCCGGCGATCAGGGGTCCGGGGACAACGGAAGCGCCTCTGTGAGCGGCGGTTCTGCATCTGCTGCCGGCTGAACACGGCCTCCCGGTAGGATCATCGGCGCATGAGGCGCCTGGCAGTACTTTCGTTGCACACCTCGCCCCTGGCCCAACCCGGCACGGGGGACGGCGGCGGCATGAACGTCTACGTGCGCGAGCTCTCCTCGGCACTCGCCCGCGCCGGTGTGGTCTGTGATGTGTTCACCCGGGCCTGGTCCGATGACCTACCGACCTCGCTGAGCATCGAGCCCGGGTTCCGGGTGCACTACGTGTCGGCCGGCCCGCCCACACCCATCGCCAAGGAGTCGCTCCCCGACGTGATCGACGAGTTCACCGACGGCGTGCTCAAACGCATGGGATCCTCGGAGACCTTCGGGGCCGACGAGGACCTGCCCTTCGAGGCCGTCCACGCCAACTACTGGCTGAGCGGTGTGGCCGGTCATCTGATCAAGCACCAGATGAACCTCCCCCTTGTCTCGACCTTCCACACCCTCGACCGCGTCAAGGCAGAGGCGAGCCCCGAAGAGGTCGAGGCGGACGCTTCCCACCGGCGTGCCGAAGCCGAGGCCACAGTCATCCGCTGCTCCGACACGGTGCTGGCCTCGTGCTCGGTGGAGGCTGCACAGATCTCCGACCTGTACCACGCTGATCCGTCCCGCATCCGCATCGTGGCCCCGGGTGTCGACCATGCCTTCTTCGGCCCGGGTGACCGGGGCCAGGCCCGCCGGGCACTTGGCTTGCCGGACAAGGGACCCCTGCTCCTCTTCGTGGGCCGGATCCAGCCGCTGAAGGGCGTGGCGGTGGCGGTGGAGACCCTTGCCGCGCTCATCCCCGGATATTCCGACGCCCATCTGGTCGTGGTCGGCGGTCCCAGCGGCCCTCAGGGTGAGGCCGAGGTCGCCCGCCTCCACTCGCTGGTCGGTGAACTCGGCCTCGAGGAACGGGTCTTCTTCGTGCCGCCCCGCCCCCACGAGCTCCTCTCCACCCACTACCGGGCCGCCGACGTCTGTCTGGTGCCCAGCCGGTCCGAGTCCTTCGGGTTGGTGGCCCTCGAGGCGGCTGCCTGCGGAACCCCGGTGGTGGCCTCGGACGTCGGTGGGCTGCGCAGCCTCATCGACCACGGCCGGACCGGCTATCTGGTCGAGGATCCCTCCCCCGAGGCTTTCGCAGCGTGGGTGCGCCAGATCCTCGCCGAGCCGCTGTTGGCCGAGCGCCTGGGCACCGGGTCGGTCCTACGTGCCCGCCGCTACACGTGGGCCAGGGCGGCCCACCTGCTCAGTGGGATCTACGACGAGCTGACGGTGGGCCGGCTCGTCGAGTGCTCGTGAGCGACGAGTGGGGCGGAATACTCGGGCCTGAGGAGCGCGCAGGGGTCTGCACGGTCATCGATGCGTGGGCCGACCGCGAGTTGGCGGCCGGCGGCGCACTGGTCGCGGTCGATCGCCAGCAGGGTGGGGACCCGGTGACGGGTGCCCCTCGTTGGTACCTCCGCTTGACCGGTGATGAAAAGGAGTTCGTGACGGTCTGGTTGACCTTGCGCCAGAGGACCCTCCGCCACGAGACGCAGTTCATGCCCGCCCCCGAAACGAACATCGAGGCGACCTGGGAGTACCTGTTGAAGAGGAACGCCGACCTGATCGGGATGTCCTTTGCCCTGGGAGCCGAGGACGCCGTCTACCTGGTCGGACGGGTGCCGGTGGACCGAGTGGACGACGAGGAGCTGGATCGGATCGTGGGGGCATCGTTGGCGTACACCGACGAGTGCTTCCCGACAGCGATGTCCATCGGCTACGAAGGGCGGTTTCGGCGCCGATCCGCTTCTGACCGGACGCCAGCGGGTTGAGGGCGGCCGCCGTCGAGCAGGCCGGGTCGACCGCATGACGCCGACGACGGTATCCGGGCGCCAATCTGCTCGCTGGTAGCGTTCCGGCATGGCACCCAAGCTCTTGATGGTCGGGGGCGGAAAGATGGGCTCCGCGCTGGTGGCCGGTCTCCTTGCTGCCGGCTGGGCCCCGGTCGAAGAGCTGGCAGTGTGCGATCCCGACCCGACCCTGCGCGAAGTGCTGTCCGCTGCCCACCCAGGATTGACGGTCGTGGACGGTCCGATCCCCGCGCACGACGCCGTGCTGGCGGTCAAGCCGGAACTGGCCGAATCCGTCCTGCGTACGCTCGCCGCAGGGGGGGTGAGGCGGGTGCTGTCCATCGTGGCGGGGCTGTCCTCCGCCAGGCTCGAAGCTGCCCTCGAACCGGGCAGCGTGGTGGTGCGGGCAATGCCCAACACACCGTCGTTGATCGGTGCCGGCGTCGCCGGGATGTCAGGGGGCAGCTCGGCAACGTCGGCTGACCTCGATTGGGCGGAAGGAGTACTCGCAGCGGTGGGCACCGTGGTACGGCTGCCCGAGCATCACTTGGATGCCGTGACCGGGGTTTCGGGATCTGGCCCCGCCTACATGTTTCTGGTGGCCGAGGCGATGATCGATGGCGGGGTCGCCGCAGGCCTGACCCGTGACGTGAGCCGCCAACTCGTCGTGGGCACCATGCTTGGTTCCGCCCGCATGATGAGTGAGACCGATCAGGAACCGGCCGAGCTCCGGGCCGCGGTGACCTCGCCCGGGGGAACTACGGCAGCAGCCGTGCGCACGCTCGAGTTCAAGGCGGTGCGGTCCGCATTCATCGAAGCGGTGGCCGCTGCAACGGAACGTTCAAAGCAGCTGGGCCGATGAGTACCGGTCGGGCCGGACCACCTACCGACCGTTCGCGTGCCGGGTCCGTGCGGTCGGTCCGATCGAGATCTGGCGCTCCGCTACGGGGTTCGTTCGTCGCTGTGGCACTGTTCGTGGCCTGTGGGCTCTTCGCCGGCTGCGGAAGCTCGACATCCTCGCCGACCACTACCGCCACCACCAAACCGGCGCCGACCACGACACTTTCGCCCGCGGAGCTCGCCGTCTTGGAGCCGAAGCTGCTGACCGTCGCAGAGTTCCCGGCCGGCTGGACGCTCGATTCGGCCCCGAACGCGGCCAGCACGAAGAACACACCGACCTGCGTGGCCGATGTGGTGCTGGCCAAGGGCTCCGACCACCGCGTCGATGCCGTGTTCCTCGGTCCGAAGAGTGAGCCGACTGCGGCCCTCCAAACGGTGGGATCGTTCGCACCGGGCAGGGGTGCCAAGTCGGCAAGTGCGCTCCGGGCCAGCTTCGCCTCGTGCAACGGCAGAACACTGACGCAGGCCGGCCAATCGGCACGCCTCACCGTGAGCCCCATTTCCATGCCCACCCTCGGTGACGCGGGATTTGCCTCGAAGATGGACATCGCGAACAACGGGCAGCATGCATACCTCGATGTCTTCTTCGGGGTGAAGGGTGCGTACGGCACCTCGGTCAGCTGGCGCAGTGGATCGAGTTCGACCACGCTGTTCGAGCAGATGGTGGCCAAAGCGATGGCCAAGCTCTGATCGGTTCGAGCGGCGTGCGCCCTGGGTCGCGGCGGGACGGGGCAGGTTGGGCGGCTGCCTGCCCTCGAGGGCGAGTCACGGTGGGCTGACATGGTTGGACCCCCGTCACCGGCCGTCTTCTTCCTCTCCGACTTCGGCAACGCGGACGAGTTCGTCGGCGTGGTCCATGCGGTGCTGCACCGCCTGGCGCCCGCGGTGTCGGTGATCGACCTGTCCCACGAGATCCCACCCTTCGACGTGGGTTCGGGTGCGGCCATGCTGGCCCGGAGCGTCCCCCACCTCGGCGCCGGGGTGGTGCTCGCCGTGGTCGACCCCGGCGTGGGCACCGATCGGCGGGCCGTTGCCATACGTGTCCGTGCCGGTGACGGCGGACCCCCGGCCCCGTCGCCCGGACGGGCGGTCCCGGATCGACCGCGCTGGCTGGTCGGACCGGACAACGGGCTACTGGTCCCCGCGGCCGTGGCCCTGGGAGGGACCGACATGGTGGTCGCCCTCCTCCCGACGAATCGATGGCGAGGCGAGGCGGCGGTCGGCGCCGATCCTGCAGACCGGTCCGGCCTCGGCCCGAGTTTCGACGGCAGGGACCTCTTCGCTCCCGCCGCCGCCCACCTGGTCTCGGGCGGCGATCCCGTCGCCATCGGAACCACCCTCGACCCGGGTTCGCTGTCGACGGGTGCCGACCCTGCCCTTGACGACCTGAGCGAGAACGAGACCGGGGCCGCCGGATCGGTCGTGCTCACGTCGGCCACATGGATCGACCGATTCGGCAACGTCCAGCTGCGACTCCGTCCTCAGGTTCTCGAGGACCGCGGGCTTCTGTGCGGTGACCTGGCCTGGGTGGCGGTGGTCGACGGCTCGGAGCTGGGCCGTTCTGCCCTCGAAGGGGGAGTGCCCGGCGGTGGCGGTCCGGCGGTGGCGGTCCGGCGCGTCGAGTCGTTCGGGGCGCTCGCCAGGGGCGAGATGGGCCTGATGGTCGATGCCAACGGACAGGTGGCCTTGGTCCTCGACCAGGCGTCGGCCGCCCATCGACTCGGGCTCACGGCGACCGGCGGCCGGGTCAAGATCTGGTGGGGTGGGGCCGAGGAGCCCGGACCATAGCGCCGGCGGAGCCACGAACCCGATCGGTGGGACCAGCAGGCTCCGCGCGCTGGCACTGCCGGCCGATGAGGGCACGCTTTCGGACAGGGGCTGCAGAGTCCTACGATCCAGCCAGTGCCATTCGACCTCACCCCATCGACACCCGACCAGAAGCCGGATGCGGCCGTGTCGGGCCGCCGCCGCATCCCAGAGGCAACGGTCGCCCGCCTGCCGGTCTACCAGCGCATCCTCGAGGAGCTACTGCGGTCGGGCACCACCACCGTCTCGTCGGAGCTGCTCGCATCGGCGGCCCAGGTCAATGCGGCCAAGGTGCGCAAGGACCTCTCCCTCTTGGGCTCGTTCGGCACCAGGGGAGCCGGCTATGACGCCGCCTTCCTCATCGAGCAGATCGACCGCCGGCTCGGGCTCGATCGGATCTGGCCGGTGGTCATCGCGGGAATCGGCAACCTGGGGAGGGCGCTCGCCCGCTCGCATGGCTTTGCCGCCCGCAACTTCAGGGTGGCGGCGCTGCTCGACAGCGACCCGGCCATCATCGGTGAGCGAGTCGACGATGTCGTGGTGCGCCACCCCGACGACCTGCCGCTGATCGCCGAAGAGGCACCCCTGGCCATCGGCGTGATCACCACGCCGGCATCGGCGGCCCAGCGGGTGGCCGACCTGATGCTGGGTGCCGGACTCCGGTCCATCTTGAACTTTGCCCCGCGGGTGCTCGAGGTCCCTCAGGGCGTGCTCCTGCGCTACGTCGATCTGAGTATCGAGCTCCAGGTGATGAGCTTCTACCTCTCGCGGCAGGCCGAGGAGGCGGGGGAGGACCTGATGCCGGTCATCCGGTCGATCGGGTTGAGCCCCGGATCGCCGGAGTAGGGCGGTTCGTCGCACCGTTGACCTTCCCGGGACCGGGGGCGTTGCAGCTGGCGACTCGAGCCCTGCCATGCTGGAGGGGCTGACGGTAACCTTCGGGGCGTCTGCTGGTTCCGCCCTACTCTTTAGTGTGGACGTGTACGCCCAGAGCCATTCCCAGACCGAGCCAGCAGAGGCCGTGATCGAGTGATCTACACCGTGATGCATCGAGGAGCCGAGGCGGTGGACCGGTGTCGGTGATCGTCGTCGGCCTCGAACAGCGCCATGCTCCCCTCGACCTGCTCGAGCGGGTGACGGTCACCGAAAGCGCTCTGCCCAAGGCCCTGGGTCGGCTGCGTGATCAGTCCAACCTCTCCGAGGCCGTCATCCTCTCCACCTGCTTGCGGACCGAGGTCTATGCCGTGGTCGAGCGGTTCCATGACGGCGTCGCCGAGCTTCAGGAGTTCTTGGCGACGGTGAGCGGAAGCCCGGTCGACTCGCTGGCCGAGCATCTGACCATTCGCTTCGACGACGACGTGACCGAGCACCTCTTCACCGTGGCGGCCGGCCTCGACTCCGCCGTGTTGGGTGAATCGGAGGTACTGGGCCAGGTGCGCCGGGCCTGGGAGAAGGCACAGGTCGAGCAGGTGTCGGGCCCGATACTCGGGACGCTCTTCCGCCATGCCGTCGAAACGGGGAAGCGGGTCCGCTCGGAGACGGCGATCGCCCGCGGGATCACCTCCCTGTCCCATGGTGCGGTTGCGCTCGGCGCAGATCGGCGTGATGGGGGCCTGGCCGGAGCGCGGATCGTGGTGGTCGGGGCCGGCGAGATGGGAGAGGGTGTGGCCCAGGCATTGGTGGGCCACGGTGCCGCCAGCCTGGTGATCGCCAATCGCACACCGGATCGGAGCGACGCGGTTGCCACCGGCCTGCCCGCTTCGACAGCTGGCGAGGTACGCACCGAGTCGCTCGAAGGTCTCGGCAAGCTGGTGGCCGACGCCGATGTGGTCTTCACCACGGTGGGGACCACCCACCCGATCATCGATCGCCCCATGCTGGAGCGTGCGGTGGCCGAGCGGGGCCAGGGCGCCCCGCTGCTGGTGGTCGATCTGGGCGTGCCGCGCAATGTGGAGCCCTCGGCCGCCGACATCGAGGGCCTCGTCCTGCTGGACATGGACGTGCTGCGCTCGGCGGTGGCCGAAGCCCTGTCCGGGCGGCAGGAGGAAGTGGCCGGTGCTGCCGGCATCGTCAGCGACGAGGTCGAGCGGTACCGGCTGGTCTCCCGTGCGAGGGATGTCGCACCCGTCGTCTCGGCCTTGAGGGCCCGGGCCGAGGAGGCGCGCCGGACGGAGCTTGACAGGCAACGATCGAAGCGTGCGGACCTTTCGGACGCCGAGTGGGCACAGGTCGACTCGGTGACCCGGGCCATGGTGGCCAAGTTGCTCCACCAGCCGACGGTCGCCCTCAAGGATGCTGCCGGAACGCCACGGGGCGAGCGTCTGGTCGAGACGCTCCAGACGCTGTTCGACCTGTAGCCAGTGATCGGGCGGTCTGCACCATGACCGATCGGGCCGCACTGCGCCTGGCCACCCGTGGCTCGCCCCTGGCGTTGTGGCAGGCCCACCGGGTGGCCGAGCTGCTCGAGCGGGCCGGCACCGCCTCCTCGTTCCTGGTGGTCGAGACCGAAGGGGACCGTCGGGTCGATGTGCCGCTCGAGCAGCTCGGTGGGCAGGGCGTGTTCGTCAAGGAGGTGCAGGCTGCCGTGGTCCGAGGGGATGCCGACGTCGCCGTCCATTCGGCCAAGGACCTGCCGGCGTCGGAGGCGCTCGGCGTCCCAGGCCTGGTGCTGGCCTGCATGCCCGAGCGGGCCGATGCCCGTGACGTGCTGGTGGGCGCCAGCGTCCGGACCCTGCCGACCGGGTCCACCGTGGCCACCGGTTCGGCCCGGCGCCGCGTGCAGCTGGCCGATCTCCGACCTGACCTGACCTTCGCCGACCTTCGGGGCAACCTGGCTTCCCGGCTGGCTTCGGTGGGCGTGGGGGGGGTGGCGGCCGTGGTGGTGGCGCGGGCTGCACTCGACCGGCTGGGCTGGAGCCCACCCGAAGGGATGGAGTTCGAGGTGCTGGACCCGGCCGCGATGCTCCCCCAGGTGGGACAGGGGGCACTCGCCGCGGAGTGCCGGGTCGACGACCACGTCGCCCGGGCGGCGCTGGCGGCCATCGACGATCCGGCCGTGCATCGTCTGGTCGGCGCAGAACGGGCCTTCCTGTCCGAGTTGGGTGGAGGATGCACGTTGCCGGTCGGAGCCCACGCGGTGCCGGCGGAAGAGGCGCCGGCCCGGTTCGGGATCGGTCGGGCCCCGATCCGGCTGACCGGCATGCTGGCGGGCGCGGACGGCCAGGTCGTGCTCCGGCACGAGCAGATCGGCGAGGATGGTGACGCGCTCGGCCGGGCAGTGGCGCTGTTCCTGCTTGACGACGCCGGCGGCCGCGATCTTGGTGAGTGGGCTTCGCCGCACGGCGACCGGGCCTCTGGGAGTCCGTCAGCGGAGTCGTCGTGACCGTGTCGTTGGTGGGAGCGGGGCCCGGACACCCAGGTCTGTTCACCCTGCGGGGTGCCGAGTTGCTCGGCGGGGCCGACGTGGTCCTGTACGACCGGTTGATCGCCCGCGAACTGCTCGAGCTGGCCCCGCCTGGGGCGGAGCTGATCGACGTGGGCAAGTGTCCCGGTGACCCGAACCGGCAGGCCGACATCAATGCGTTGCTGGTCGAGTACGGCCGTGCCGGGCGGGAGGTGGTCCGGCTGAAGGGCGGTGATCCCTTCGTGTTCGGACGGGGCGGCGAGGAGGCCGAGGCGTTGCGGGACGCCGGCATCGACTACGAGGTGGTTCCGGGTGTGACGTCTGCGTTTGCCGCTCCGGCGGCGGCCGGCATCCCCGTGACCCATCGCACCTTGTCCACCTCGGTCACCGTGGTGACCGGCCATGTCGGGGAGCCCACCGGGCCCGGCGGGGTCGACTGGGAGTCACTCGGCGCGGCCGGGGGAACACTGGTCATTCTGATGGGGATGTCCGAGCGAGCCGAGATCGCCGCCCGGTTGATCGAGAGCGGCCGCATACCGAGCACCCCGGTGGCGGTGGTCCATTGGGGGACCACCCCGCGGCAACAGGTGATCCGGACGACCCTGGACGCCCTGGCTGCGGTCGAGCTGCCGGCTCCGTCGGTGATCGTTGTGGGCCGGGTCGCCGCCCTGGATGTCCGCTCGACGGTCGAGAACCCAGGTTCGGGTTGAAGACTCTCCCTTTGGCAGGCCGGACCGTGGTGGTGACCCGCTCCCGGGCCCAGGCGCCGCGCCTGGTGGATCGCCTGGTGTCCCTGGGAGCTGAGGTGGTCGAACTTCCGGTCATCGCCATCGGCGAGCCTTCTGACGGTGGAGCGGCCCTGGCCGACGCGTCCCGCCGGCTGACGTCGGGCGCGTACCGATGGGTGGCCGTCACCTCTTCCAATGCCGCCGTCCGGTTGCTGGCCTCGATCGGTGGGCGCGCGGTCCCGCCGTCGGTGCGCTGGGCTGCGGTGGGGGAGGGAACGGCCCGCACACTGATCGACGCCGGTATCGTCCCCGACCTGGTGCCGGACGTCTCGGCCGCGGTGGCCTTGGCCGAGGCCTTCCCGGGTCCGGACCTTGGCGATCCCGACCGGCCGGGGAGGGTGGCGGTTGCCGGCGCCGTGCTGTTTCCCCGGGCGGAGGTGGTCCGGGGTGGATTGGCATCCGGGCTCCGTTCCAAAGGGTGGACGGTCGACGAAGTGGTGGCCTACCGAACCCAGGCCGGCGACCCCGGTCCCGAGGCGGTCGCTTCGGCTGGTCGGGCGGACGCCGTTGTCTTCACCTCGTCATCGACGGTGGACCGCACGATCGATCTCCTCGGTCGTGACGGCATTCCGCCCGTGATTGCCACCATCGGCCCGATTACCTCGGCCTCCGTCCGAGAGGCCGGGCTCGACGTGACGGTGGAGGCGGAGGTGCAGACCATCGACGGGCTGGTCGAGGCACTCCTCGACGTCCTGGCTGGTTCGGGCCACGGACCGCGAGACCGCCGCGAACAGCAACAGCAACAGCAACAGCAGTAGAAGGAGCAGTAGATGGAGCGGTGGGTGCCCGCGGGCGCTCGCTCGCTCCCCCGGATGGTGCGCATGCCCCCCGGACTCACCTGGCGACTGCGGCATCGGGTCGACGGCGTGGCCTCCATCGTGCTGTCGTAGGCTGGTACTCCGTGTCGCGCCAAGTCCCCGCCAGTACCGAGCCCCGAGCAGGTGCAGCCGGTTTTCCGGCCGTCCGCCCGCGCCGACTTCGTCGGACCGCTGCATTCAGGAGGCTGGTGGCGCAGACCAGGCTCTCGGTGGACGATCTGGTTGCACCGCTGTTCGTCGCCGACGGACTCGACGATCCGCGCCCGGTGCCGTCGTTGCCCGGGGTGGTCCAACACACCGTCGACTCGTTGGTCACCGAGTCGAAGCGATTGAGCGCCCTCGGCATCCCGGGCCTCATCCTGTTCGGCCTGCCCCGGCCCGAGGACAAGGACGCCACCGGTTCGTACGCGCTGCGTCCCGACGGAATCACTCAGCGGGCCCTTGTCGCGGTGCGCGATGCGCTCGGCGACAGCCTGGTGCTGATCGCCGACTGCTGCCTCGACGAGTTCACCGATCACGGGCACTGCGGCGTGATCGACCCACTGACCGGTGAGGTGGACAACGACGCCACAGTGGATCTCTACGCCCGGCTGGCACTTTCCCAGGCCGAGGCCGGCGCCGATGTGATCGCACCCAGCGGGATGATGGACGGCCAGGTCGCCGCCGTCCGGAGTGCGCTCGACGGCAGCGGGCAGGAGCAGACGGCGATCCTCGCCTACGCCGCAAAGTACGCCTCCGCCCTGTACGGGCCGTTTCGTGACGCAGCCGGCGTGAGCATCGCCGAAGGGGGTGATCGGAAGGGCTACCAACAGGACTTCCGCAATCGCCGCGAGGCGTTGGTCGAGGTGGCACTGGATGTTGCCGAAGGCGCGGACATGGTGATGGTGAAGCCTGCGATGTCCTACCTCGACGTGATCGCCGACGTGCGCGCCGCCGTCGAGGTGCCCGTGGCCGCCTACCACGTCAGCGGGGAGTACGCCATGGTGAAGGCGGCTGCCGAGCGCGGGTGGATCGACGGTCCCGGCATCGCCCTCGAGCAGTTGACGGCGGTGAAGCGGGCCGGAGCCGACATCATCCTCACCTATTTCGCCGGCGAGGTGGCCGAGGTGCTGGGTGGTTGAGAGCGCCCGCTCGGCAGAGCTGTTCGAACGGGCATGCAAGGTCATACCGGGTGGGGTCAACTCGCCGGTCCGATCGTTCCGCTCGGTGGGGGGCCACCCCTACTTCGTGGCACGAGGGGAGGGCGCCTACGTGTGGGATGCCGACGGCAACAAGCTGCTCGATTTCGTGCAGTCCTACGGGGCATCCATCCTCGGTCATGCCGATCCCGCCGTGGTCCGGGCGGTACGTGAAGCAGCCACGAAGGGGACCACGTTCGGGGCACCCACCGAGGGAGAGGTCTTGCTCGCCGAGGCCATCTGTACCCGGGTCGATGGCTGCCAACAGGTTCGTCTGGTGTCGTCGGGGACGGAGGCGGCCATGAGCGTCATCCGGGTGGCGCGGGGCTTCACCGGCAGGTCACGCATCGTGAAGTTCGCGGGCTGCTACCACGGCCACTCCGACGGGCTCTTGGCCGGCGGGGGAAGTGGCGTGGCGACGCTCGGCCTTCCGGACTCCGCCGGCGTGCCGGCACCGGCCGTGGCCGACACGGTGGTGGCCCCCTACAACCGGATTCCCGACCTCGATGACCAAGTGGCGTGTGTGATCGTCGAGGCGGTGGCCGCGAACATGGGCCTGGTGGTGCCGTCGGACGGCTTCCTCGAGGGGTTGCGCGTCGCGTGCGACGCGGTGGGGGCGCTGCTGGTCTTCGACGAGGTGATCACCGGCTTCCGGCTCGGTGAGGGTGGTGCCTCCGAGTGGTCTGGCGTGCGCCCCGACCTGTGGTGTTTCGGGAAGGTGATCGGGGGAGGGCTTCCTGTGGGAGCGTTCGGCGGTCGAGCCGACGTACTGTCGGTGCTGGCCCCGGCCGGCCCCGTCTACCAAGCAGGCACTTTGTCGGGCAATCCGCTTGCCACCGCAGCCGGACTCGCAGTGCTGGGGATGCTCGAGCCCTTGTCGTACGCCGAATTGTCGAGCCGGGTCGCGAGGTTCGCGGCGACGCTGCAAGGAGTGCTGACCGACGCGCTGGCGGCGTCGGGTCGTGTGGATGGGCAGGGGAGGCCGCTCGAGGCGCTGGTCCCGGTGGTGGGGCCGCTGTTCGGCGTGTTCTTCGTGCCGGAGGGCTCCGGGCCGGTCCGCGACTACGACGGTGCAATGGCATCGGCGGGCACCGGGATCTACGCGCGGTTCTTCCGA
The DNA here is from genome assembly GCA_017883135.1 of Acidimicrobiales bacterium. Classification (GTDB taxonomy): domain Bacteria; phylum Actinomycetota; class Acidimicrobiia; order Acidimicrobiales; family RAAP-2; genus Bog-756. The sequence continues at coordinate 29,173 of JADGOE010000019.1, read as the reverse complement.
GCGATGCTCGCACGAGGGGTGGCGCTCGCTCCCGGGCCCTATGAGGTGGCATTTCCGTCGATGGCCCATGGCGTGCCCGAGTTGGACCATGCGCTCGAAGTGGCGGCGGAGGCCATCGTGGATGCTCTTGCCGACTGACCCTGGTACGGAGTGGACCGAGGACTGCCGGACATGAACACGACAGACGATCAGGAGGGGCCGACCGGCGGGGCCGACCCGGCCGAGCCGTCTGGTGACGGTGCCGTTCCACTTCCGCCCCAGGCCGTGCCGAGTGCAGCCGGATTTCGGTTCGAGGGCGTCACCGTGGTGGGGGGAGCAGGCTCGGGATCGGACCGCCCGGAGCGGGTTGTTGTCGCGTTCGACGACCGAGGAGCTGCGGTCGCCAGGCCGGATCGAGCGGATCAGCAACTGGTGCGATGGTCTGATGTGACGTCGATATCGATCGGAGAGGCAGGGTCGCAACCGGCCGGCCGCGCGGTGACGCCGGTCGAGCTGGCATCAGCAGGCGGGGTGATGCAGTTCCTGATCGACACCGATCCGTCGCGGACGGTCCAGATCTCTGCGCTCCGGGCGTGGCTCGCCCGTCGGCCGGAACAGACCGTGCAGTCGCGGTCGGCGCCCGTTCCCCCCGTGCCCCCGATCCTGCCCGGCCCTCCGGAGGCACCCGGTCCGATCGGCGCCCACCCACCGTCGTTCGGTGCCGGTGGCGCTTCCCGTGACGTGCCTGGCCCGATGCCCTACGGCCCCATGCCCTACGGCCCCATGCCCTACGGCCCGATGCCCGACGGCGACAGGCCCTACTGGGTTGGGCCCTCCGCTTACCGCCCCCCCGGCGACCCCGCAGATCCCATGGGCCAGGCGCCACCGAGGCGGACACGCCGCCGGCGGCTTGCCACGTTGCTGATGGCGATCGCGCTCCTGATCGCCGCCGTCGGGCTGGCGTCCGGTCTGTCGGCTACGGGCACCAAGCAGTCGGCGGTGGCCCCTTCGGCTCCACGGCTCTCTTCCGACCAACGCCTGGCCGATTCCTTGATGCTGACCAGCCGCGACCTACCCCGTGGATGGAGCGTTTCCACCAACAACTCGGGAGCTGGCAACTCCCGCCACGATCGCACCGTCGAGCAGCAGATCACTACGACATTTGCCCGGTGCATGGGCGTCACCGACGACCAGGGTGCGGTTCTGCTCGGCGGACAGGCCGCAGACCAGACTGCTCAGTCCTCGTCTCCGATCTTCGTCGGTCCGTCTTCGGCCACCCAGTCGGGCTACGCGTTGGAACTCCAGACGGCTGCCGACATCGTTCGCACCCACACCGACGAACTGAAGGACTTCTCGCTGTTCTCCCTCCCCAGGTATCCCCAGTGCACGGCTGCTGCGGTGGCCTCGGAGCTGCAACTCGGGGTCAACGACGCAACCGGGGGGAACGAACTGCCAGGCCGATCTACCGCTTGGGTGGTGCACCTCACGTCCGTTGCCGGCGAGCAGACGGTGGGCCTGTTGATGAGCATCACGCTTTCCGACCGGTCGACGCCTCTGGCGGTCGAGGTCGAGGCGGCCTCCCTCGGGAGCGATCGGGTCGAAGCGCAGCTGCAGGCGTTTGCCATTGGAGGCCAGATCCCGAGCGATGTCCTGACGGCATCCGTCTCCGCCTTCGAGCAACGGGTGGCAAGCCAGGGCAAGAGTGTCGTCGTCTGACCTGGTCCCGGGCGGCGGGGATCGGACGGTCCGACCGAAATGGTCAGCCGTAGGACAGTATGAATAGGGTGCAAAGGCCGGTCATGGTGTGCGCCGGATGGCCGACGGCGCTTGCCGGGTCGACGTGTGGGACGGCAGGATTGCCAAAGCCGATGAATCGAGCCGGAGAAGGATTCCGGCAATGGAGGAGTGGTACATGACCGTCGGAATCACGGAACTGCCTCCCGAAGGCATGCAGCTCGGCGGCGTGGCCTTGGCAGGCGATGCCGAGCGGGGGACGAAGACCACCGAAGGCCTCAGCCTGCTGTTCACCGCGGCGGGCATCACGGTGCAGGGTCCTCAACCCCAGATCGAGAGGTTGCTGGTGTGGTCCGGTCTCGATTCGGCGAGCTGCAGCGAGAAGATCGTGCTGCCGGACGGGCGGGATGCAGCGGTGATGGAGCTCACCTCGGGAGGCCAGTCGATCCGCTTCCTGCTCCCGACGGCAACCGTCTCGCCTGGACAGGCGGCCTATCTCGACCAGGCCCTCCCCGCGTGGCTCGCACGGTACAAGGGCCCGGCTGCTTCTTCCGTCGCGACTGCCGGTGCTTCTACTGCAGGGTCCCCATCCGCAAGGGAAGCAAGGGAAGACCGGGAGGGAGCTCCGAGCTCCGCTGCGTCTGCCGGCGCCGCTTCGTCATCTCCTCCTCCTCCACCTCCTCCGGCGTCGGCTCAAGGTGCCGGCACCCACACAGCGCATTCCACTTCGGCCGCAGCAGGTTCCGTCGCGGCGGTTGGTGCTTCTTCGTTCGCGCGTGTCAAGGGCTCCGCCAACGGAAGTGCACCGGGGCTGGCCGCAAGGGGGGCAGGCTCGGGAGATGTGGGCGACCGGACACCGACCACTCCGCCCTTTGGCGCCGTTCCACCACCACCACCCTCCCCTGATGCTGCCGCCGGTGGTGGGCCGGCACCGGCGTTCGTCGGACCTCCGGCAGCGCCACCTCCCCCCCGTGAGGCCGCCGCGACGCCCGGGTCCGCCCCGCCTGCTCCTGGGGCGCAGGCCCCACCTCCGCCACCCGGCACGCCCGACGGAACGACCGGATGGGAGCTGTCGACCGATGCGATGCCCGCTGCTACGGCGTGGGACGACCCACCGCTGGGCCACGAGCCTGCGCCCGTCGTCGACTCGCCACCCAAGAGGACCAGGGGCTGGCGGAAGGCCCGCCCGCCTGCAGACGCGCCCATTCCTCCGCCTGGAGCTCTGGCACCGTCGGAACCGCCCGCCGAACCTCCGATCGATCCCGTTCCGCTCAAGGCGACCCTGCCCCTGCCCCCTCCGGAGACGCCAGTAGACGAGCCGGCACCCGGAGCGCCGGCGGCGCCCGCAGACGCGGCAGCGCCCGCAGCATTTGCCTGGAAGCCGCCCATCGACCCGGCCACCGGGCAGGCGCAGTGGGACGACTCCAAAGCGGATGCGCCGGACCAACCCACGGCCACTGCCCCGAAGGGGACGTCGGCTTCGAAGGAGAAGCCAACCTCCAAGAGCAGCCGCTCTGCGCGGACAGCGTTGCTGATCCTCGTCGTGGTTGCGCTCATCGGAGGGATCGCCTACTTCGCCACCAAGAAGAACAACAACTCGACGACGACCACGACGACGCCCAGCCCGACGCTGGCCGGCGCCGCGCTGGCGGCCTCGGTCAACCTGCGCCTCGGCGACTTGCCCGCCGGATGGGTCCCGACCACGTCACCTGCTCAGGTGTCCGTCCTGCCCCTGACCTCCGTCGCCGTCCAGGTTGCGGCCGGCCGGTCACTCGCCGCGTGTCTGGGCTCCTCGGCTCCGGCGATCTCGGAACTGTTCGGCGCCGCGGGCATCTCCGGCCTGATCTCCGTCGTCCCGTCGGCGACATTCCAGAGCGGGTCGGACCCGAACATCCAGATGGCGTCGGTGACGACGGCGCTCCGGACACCTGCCCAGGTCGACGCCCTGGCAGTTCCCTTCGCCAATCCCAACTTCACCGCGTGCTTCGGCCAGTACCACAACACCATTGCAGCGGCGGCAGTGCCGGGCTCCACCGCCCAGGTGCAACAGGTCGACCTTCCGGTGCCGACCGGGGTGAAGTCCTTCGGCTACGTGACGACGATCACCCTCCCTGCGAAGGGCACCGAGGTGCTGGGGGAGGCCTTCATCTTCGGGGGCCGCGTCATGACCCGTCTGGAGCCCACGACCAACGGCCCCCCGATTCCTTCGAGCGCGTTCGTCCCGGCCTACAACGCGATCGTCGGACGAGTGGCCGCCTCGGTGGGCAAGTAGAAGGGACCGGGGCACAGTTCCCCCGGCCTGCCTACCCGGCCGGCCTGCGGCTCAAGAACCCTCGGGGGCCAAGCGGGCGATGAGGGCGAGGGCCCGGTAGGCGGCCTCGGCCGGGCCGGTCTCGTCCGGACGGAGCAGGTTGGCCATAATCCTGAGGATCCAGGTCATCAGCGGCTCGGAGTACATGCCCGTCCCGACACACAATTTCATCAGCTCCGGCCGGCTGATCACCCGGATGAAGGCCCTGGCCACCCGGTAGTAGAGGCCGTACGCCTCCTCCAGCCGGACCTCGTAACGCCACAGTGCCTCGACCCCGTCGCCGGAGAGCGCCTCGCCCAGCGAAGCCGCGGCGATCCGACCGGTCTCGTAGCCGTAGGCGATCCCCTCGCCGTTGAACGGATTGATCGAGCCGGCGGCGTCGCCCACCACCAACGTGGTGGGCCCCACCCTGGGGCCGACGGCCAGACCCATCGGCAGCTTGCCGCCGCTGGGGGGTCCGAGGCAGGTCGACGGCGACAGCTCCCACTCCTTGGGGGCCCAGGCCACGAAGTGGTCCATCAGCGTCGAGGTGTTGACGCCCTTCCAGCGCCGGTCGGTGGAGAGCAGGCCCACACCGACGTTGACTCGTCCGTCGCCCAGCGGGAAGATCCAGCCGTACCCGGGGACCACCTTGCCCTCCCCGTCGCGGATGTCGAGGTGCGATTCGAGGAACGGCCGGTCGTGGCCGGGCGAGGAGTAGTACCCGCGTAGGGCCATCCCCATGGGCTGGCTGCGGTTCCGCTCCGTGCCGAGGGCCCGGCCGAAGCGCGAGTTGGCCCCGTCGGCCACCACCACGTACCTGGCGCGCACCGAGCGGGTGGCGCCGGAGGCCCTCTCCCTCACCACTGCCCCGACGCAGCGAGGCAGCACCGAGGTCGGGAGTTGCCGGCGCCGGGCAACCGTGCCGGCAGAGAGCGTTCCCACTGCGCCCGACACCGGGACCGGCTCCTCGATGATCGGCTCGAGCGCCTCGGTCCCCTGCCACACGATGGCACCTGCCTTGACCGCGCGCTCGCTGACCAGGGCGTCGAGGTCGTGGCGGGTGACCACGTAGCCGTAGGAGGGGAAGCTGGGGTGCTCGGGCCACGGGAGGTCGAGGACCCTGCCGAAGGCGTGGGCACGCAGACCGGTGGAGCGGTGGGCTCCGGCCAGCGCCCCCTCGATCCCCATGTCGGCGATCTGGCGGACCGCGCGCGGGGTCAGCCCGTCGCCGCACGTCTTCACCCGGGGGAACACCTTCTTCTCCACCACGGCCACGTCCCACCCGGCCTCGGCCAACCAGTAGGCGCACGAGGATCCCGAGGGACCGCCACCCACCACCAGGACGTCGTGGACGTGGTCGGCACCGCCGGCCGCGGCGGATCCGATGGACCCCACGTCGCCGGCGCCGTTCGGCGTGCCTGCGGGATCGTGGGACGGAGGGGAACTCACGGCGTCAATGGTAGGTGCCCGTCGGGCTGGACGACACCGGGTGGAGCGGCCCCGTTTGGCACTGGGCGGCGACAGCTCCTCGATGTGCTTCCAGGCAGGGCTGCGTGGTAAAAACAACGCGCTGTGGACGATTATCTGCCGATCCTGATCCTCCTCATCCTCGGGCTCCTCTTTGCTGTGATCTCTTTTGTGGCGTCGGCCCTTCTCGGCCCGAACAAGCGCCCTACGGCGGCAAAGATCGCGCCCTACGAATGCGGCATCGTGCCGGGCATCGAACCGCCCACCCGCTTTCCGGTGCGCTTCTACCTGGTGGCCATGATCTTCATCATCTTCGACATCGAGATCGTCTTCTTGTACCCCTGGGCAGTGATCTTCCGCCAGCTGCGCTCTTTCGGTCTGGTCGAGGTGTTCGTCTTCGCAGCCGTGGTGTTCGTCTCCTTCGTGTTCCTGGTGAGCAACGGTGCGCTCAGCTGGGGCCCGGCCAAGCGGTTGGTCGGCGCCATGCCCTCGCGGACCTCCGAGTCGACCATCGCCCGCATCACCTCCGGACCGGGGGGACCCGGCCGGTCCACCCGGGCGGTCGGAACCCCGTCACCCACCGACCCGGCACGGTCCGGCGACGCCGGTGCGGACGCCCCGACGACCGCAGAGCCGCACGACGCGCCCACCGGGCCCGGTCGAGCGGCGTAGAGCGGAGGAAGGCGGCGCTCATGGGTCTCGAAGACCTCCAGCACAATTTTCTGACCGGCCGCCTCGAGGACCTGGTCAAGTGGGCACGGACCCACTCCATGTGGCCGGCCACCTTCGGCCTGGCCTGCTGCGCCATCGAGATGATGTCGGTGGGCGCCGCCGACTTCGACCTCGCCCGTTTCGGGATGGAGGTCTTCCGGGCCTCGCCCCGACAGGCCGACCTGATGATCGTGGCCGGCCGGGTGTCCCAGAAGATGGCGCCGGTGCTCCGCCAGGTCTACGACCAGATGATGGAACCCAAGTGGGTGCTGTCGATGGGGGTGTGCGCGAGCAGCGGCGGCATGTTCAACAACTACGCCATCGTCCAGGGGGTGGACCAGGTCGTCCCGGTCGACGTCTACGCCCCCGGGTGCCCCCCCACTCCCGAGACGCTGATGCACGCCATCTTGACACTGCACGAGAAGGTGCGGACCGACGACATCGCCCGACGTGGCCCGGCCAAACCGGGCGCAGCCGGCAGTCTGGACCTGGCCGGCCTGGCCGCGGACCAGGGTGGCGACACCGACGACGGGCGCACGAGGGCGGCAGAGGCCACAGAGGGATGGAACCCGGATCGGCCGGACGCGGTCCACCTCGGCACGCCGCGGCGCAACCCGGTCATCGCGCGCAGCGTGGGTGAACCCTTGTGACCGCGGAGCGCGGCACCGACGTCGCCGATGGGGAGCCAGAGGTCAGTGGGGCGGGTGGCAGTTCGACGCGGACCGCGGCCCGGCCCCGCCAGGACGTGGTCTTCCCCGCACGCGATCAGTACGTCGAGGTGGTACGCGGGTATCGCGACGGCGGGTTCGAGATGTGCGCCGACCTCTGTGCCGTCGACTACCTGACCCACCCGGGCCGTCGTCTGCCCGACGGAGTGGTGCCCGCGCGGTTCGAGCTCGTGGTCAATCTCCTCTCCCTCAGCCAGGCCCGACGGGTGCGGATCCGGGTGCAGGTTCCCGAGTCGGACGCGGTTGCGTCGTCGCTCGTCGAGCTGTACCCCGGTGTCGAGGCCATGGAGCGCGAGGCGTACGACCTGTTCGGCATCGTCTTCACCGGCCACCCCGACATGACCCGAATCCTCCTGCCCGAGGATTGGGAAGGCCATCCGTTGCGCAAGGACTACGGGGTCGGCCGGGTTCCTGTCCAATTCAAGGGCGCGCCGGGGCCGAGATGAGCGAAGCCGAGCCCACTCCCCACCCCGAGGACCCCGATGCGCAGGGATCGGTCCCCCACATCGACACGGTGCAGCCCCCGCCGGTGTCGGGAGACGCCTTCCTCAGCCCGGCGCCCGATGGGACCCCCAAGGGTCTGATCATCGAGACGTCGGAGGGAAGCCAGGAGCTGAGCGCCCGCTCGACCACCGATGCCGGTGAGCTCCGTCGGGAGGTCGGCGCCGTCCTCCGGCTTCCCGAGGGGGTGGCCATCGATCCGTCCGACATCGACGTCGAGCGGAGCGATGACGAGACCATGATCATCAACATGGGGCCCCAACACCCCTCCACCCACGGAGTGCTCCGCTTGATGCTCGAGCTGGACGGGGAGACAGTGCTGCGGACCAAGCCGGTGATCGGCTATCTCCACACCGGCATGGAGAAGACGGCCGAAGAGCTGACCTACGTGCAGGGGTCGACCAACGTCACCCGGATGGACTACCTGTCGCCGCTCCACAACGAGCTGGTCCTGTCGCTGGCAGTCGAGGCCCTGCTGGGCGTGGAGATGCCGCCGCGCTCCGATTGGATCCGGATGCTGCTGGTCGAGCTGAACCGGGTGTCGTCCCACCTCATGTGGATGGCGACCAACGGCATGGACATCGGATCGACGTCGATGATGATCTACGGCTTCCGCGAGCGCGAGATGATCCTGGCCTTCTTCGAGAAGACCACCGGGCTCCGGATGAACCACAACTTCATCCGCCCGGGCGGCACTGCGGCCGACCTGCCCGACGGCTGGGAGGACGACGTGACCATCATCTGCGACACGGTCCTGCCGCGCACCGACGAGTACGACGAGCTGCTGACCGGGCAGCCGGTGTTCCGGCAGCGTTCGGAGGGAATCGGCACGTTGTCGGCCGAGGAGGCTCTTGCCCTCAGCCTGACCGGTCCGATCCTGCGGTCCACCGGTGTGCCGTGGGACCTGCGCCGGGCCATGCCCTACCTGCGCTACGACGAGGTCGACTTCGACGTCATCGTCGGCACGTTCGGGGACAACTTCGACCGGTACTCGATTCGCCTGAACGAGATTCGCGAGTCGATTCGGATCATCCGCCAGGTCGTGGAGAAGATGCCGACGGGGGACTATCGGGTGCAGGACAAAAAAGTCACCCCACCCCCTCGCGGCCGGATCGACGAGTCGATGGAGGCCCTCATCCACCACTTCAAGGTGTTCACCGAGGGGTTCAGGGTTCCCGAGGGCGAGGTGTACGTCGCTACCGAGTCACCTCGGGGCGAGCTCGGGTGCTACCTGGTGTCGGACGGATCGCCCAAGCCCTACCGGATGCACATCCGCGGACCGAGCTTCGTCAACCTGCAGGGCCTGCCACTGATGATGCGCGGTGGCCTGCTGGCCGACGCGGTGGCCGTCTGCTCTTCCGTCGATCCGGTGATGGGGGAGGTGGACCGGTGACCAAGGCCTCGCCTACTGGCGGTGCGGCTGTTCAGGGTCGGGACGCCGCGTCGAGCAGCGCAGCCCCCCGGCACCTGTCCGCGGGCGCCCTGGCAGCTGCCAGGGAGATCATCGCCCTCTACCCCGAGCCGCGCTCGGCACTCATCCCACTGTGCCATCTGGCCCAGAGCCAACACGGCTGGCTCACCCCTGAGGCGATGACCGACATCGCCGGGCTGGTCGGGGTGACTCCGGCCGAGGTGCTCGGCACCGCCTCGTTCTACGACATGCTGCACACCGAGCCGGTGGGCACCTACGTGGTGTCGTTGTGCACCAACATCGCCTGCCTGTTGAACGGCGCCGCCGAGTTGTTGGAGCACGCGGAGTCCTCGCTCGGGGTGAATGCCGGCGGTACCACCACCGACGGGGTGATCACCCTCGAGGAGGCGGAGTGCCTGGCCGACTGCGACCGCGCTCCGTGTGCGCAGGTCAACCACCGCTTCGTCGGGGCCCAGACCCCCGAGTCCTTCGACCGGCTGGTAGCCGAGCTGCGCTCGGGTGCCCGCTCGGAGGAGATCCCCGACCACGGCACCCTGACCCGGGTCCGTCGGAGCGTCGGGCTGCAGGCCGACCGGGCTCAGGTGGCCGCTGAGCGAGCAGCCATGGCCCAGGCCCAGTCCGAGCGGGCGGCAGCCAAGTCGGCGACCGCCGAAGGGGGGTCGTAGTGGCCATCACCGATTCCCCGAAGATCGTCACCGGCCGCCTGCAGTATGCCGATTCCCACACGCTCGAGCGCTACCTGGCAACCGGTGGTTACGACGGCCTGCGCAAGGCCCTGACCATGACGCCCGAAGCCGTGGCCCAGGAGGTCGACGCGGCCAGCCTGCTCGGCCGAGGCGGGGCCGGGTTCCCCGCCGGTCGCAAGTGGGCCATGCTGCGGAAGAACCCGGTGACCTACCTGGTGGTCAACGGAGACGAGAGCGAGCCGGCCACCTTCAAGGACCACCTGCTCATCGAGCGGGATCCTCACCAGCTCGTCGAAGGCGTGCTCATCGCCGCCTACGCCTTGCAGGTGAGCCAGGTGTTCATCTTCATCCGCGGCGAATTCGCCCTGGGCCTCGAGCGGGTGCAGACCGCGCTCAACGACGCCTATGCCGGCGGCGCAGCGGGAAGTGACATCTTCGGGTCGGGGTTCTCGGTGGACGTCGTCGTGCATCCGGGTGCGGGGGCCTACATCTGCGGCGAGGAGACCGCACTGTTGGAGTCGCTCGAGGGCAAGCGTGGGTTCCCCCGGATCAAGCCGCCGTTCTTTCCGGCTGCCATCGGGCTCTATGGCGAGCCCACCGTGGTCAACAACGTGGAGACCATGTCCAATCTCCCCTGGATCCTGCTGAACGGCGGTGCGGCATTTGCCGCCCTGGGCGAGGGACGGTCTGCAGGAACACGCCTCTTCGCCCTGGCCGGCCACGTCAACAACCCGGGCGTGTTCGAGCTCGAGATGGTCAAGACCACCTTCAACGATCTGATCAACGCCCCGGTCCTGGGTGGCGGCATCCCCCATGGTCGCGACCTCAAGGCGTTCATCCCCGGCGGTGTGTCCGCGCCCTGGTTCGGGCCCGACCAGATCGATCTGCCCCTCGGACAGGACGAGGTCGCCGGCGCCGGCTCCATGCTCGGCTCGGGGTCGGTGGTCGTCATGGACGACCACACCTGCGCCGTCCGGGCATCGTGGCGGATCACCAAGTTCTTCTCACGCGAATCCTGCGGCCAGTGCACCCCTTGCAGGGAGGGATCAGGCTGGTTGGAGAAGATCATGGAGCGCATCGAGACGGGCCACGGGCGCGAAGAGGACCTCGAACTGCTCCTCGATGCGTGCGACAACATCGCCCCCGGGCTGACCTGGCCGCCACAGCAGACCACCATCTGCGTGCTCGGCCCGTCGATCCCCTCGTCGATCGGCTCGGCCATCGAGATGTTCCGCGACGAGTTCCTCGTCCACATCAAGGAAGGCGGTTGCCCCTATGAGTGAGCAGACCGCACCCCGGGGCCCGGGCGAGGAAGCCGCGGTAGAGATGATCTCGTTCTTGCTCGACGGCCGCGAGGTCAGTGCCGAGAAGGGGGAGCTGGTGATCGCGGCCGCCGAGCGGGCAGGCACCTTCATCCCACGGTTCTGCTATCACCCGCGCATGGAGTCGGTCGGTGTCTGCCGGATGTGCCTGGTCGAGGTGAGCGGCCCCCGTGGCGCCTCGCTACAACCCAGCTGCTTCCTCGAGGTCCAGCCGGGGATGTCGGTCACCACCGACTCGGACAAGGTCAAGAAGGCCCAGGACGGCGTCCTCGAGTTCCTGTTGATCAACCATCCGCTCGACTGCCCGGTGTGCGACAAGGGCGGCGAGTGCCCCTTGCAGGATCAGACACTCGCCTACGGTCCGGGCGAGACCCGATTCGTCGAGGAGAAGCGGCACTTCGAGAAGCCGATCCCCATCTCCGAGCTGGTGCTCCTCGATCGGGAGCGCTGCATCCAGTGCAGTCGCTGCACCCGATTCGCCGGTGAGGTGGCGGGCGAGGCCATGATCGACTTCATCGGGCGCGGGGAGGGGATTCAGGTCAACATCTTCCCCGAGCTGCCGTTCTCGTCCTACTTCTCGGGCAATACGGTCCAGATCTGCCCGGTGGGAGCGTTGACCGCAGCCCCCTACCGGTTCGCCGCCCGTCCGTGGGATCTGGACCAGGTGGAGTCGACCTGCACCACCTGCGCGGTGGGGTGCCGGGTGGCGGTGCAGTCCTCCTCCAACCGGGTCACGCGGCTCCTCGGCATCGATGTCGACCCGGTGAACCAGGGGTGGTTGTGCGACAAGGGACGCTTCGCCTTCGACGCGGTCAACCGCGACGAGCGATTGACCGAGCCGCTCGTCCGCAAGGAAGGCGCGCTGGTCCCGGCGTCGTGGCACGAGGCGCTGGCCGTGGCGGCCAAGGGTCTGCGGGAGGCCGCCGCTGCAGGTGGGGCCGGGTCCATCGGGTTCGTGGGGGGAGCCCGTCTCACCAATGAGGGCGCCTACTCCTGGGCCAAGTTGGCCAAAGGGGTCCTCGGCACCGACTCGGTCGACGCACAGATGGGCGACGGGCTTCCCGCCGAGGTGGTCGTCGGACTGCCCCGGGCTACCATCGACCAGACCGCTGCCGCCGACACGGTGATCGTGCTCTCGGGCGACCTGCGCGAAGAGCTCCCGGTGCTCTTCCTCCGACTGCGGTCCGCCATCGTGGACGGCGGTCTCTCGGTGGTCGAGCTCTCGCCCCAGGCCACGTCGCTCACTCCCTACGCCAAGGCCTCCCTCCGGTACGAGCCGGGCGGCGCCACCGGCCTGGCCCAGGCACTGGTCGGCACCGTGGCCCCGAGCGCCGGAAGTGCCGGCGCCGCCGATCCGAAGGCACTTGCCGAGGCCAGGCGGTTGGCAGGAGCGGCCAGTGTGGTGGTCATCGCCGGCCGTCCGTCGGTGGCCGAGGACGGGGCGCTGGTGGCCGAGGCGGTACAAGTGCTTGCCCGGGGCCTGCCCAATGCCCGCTTCCTCCCCGCACTCCGCAGGGGCAACGTGCTCGGCGCCCTGGACATGGGGTTGGCTCCGGGAATGCTGCCGGGCAGGGTGACGCTCGACGGCGGACGTGCCTGGTTCAGCCATGCCTGGGGCTCGGTCCCCGAGACGCGCGGCCGCGACACGGCGGGCATCCTCGCCGCAGCCGCCGGCGATCAGGCCGACGGAGCACGCGTCCGCGCCCTGGTGGTGCTCGGCGCCGATCCGTTGACCGACTTCCCCGATCGCCGGCTTGCCGAACGGGCCATCGACGGCGCCGAGTTCGTGGTGGCGGTGGCCTCGGCGCCGGGACCCATCACCGAGCGCGCCGATGTGGTGTTTCCGGCGGCCGAAGCCCACGAACGTCCTGGCACCACCACCAACATCGAAGGGCGCATCACTCGCCTCGGGCAGAAGCTGGTGCCACCTGGCCAGGCATGGGCCGACTGGATGATCGCCGGCGAGTTGGCGGTCCACCTCGACGCCGACCTCGGTTTCGATTCGGTGGGTGCGGTCTGGGACGAGGTGGAACGGCTGGCAGTCTCGCATCGCGGCATCACCCGGGCGGTGCTCGACGCCCGTGGCGCCGCCGACGGGGTGGTGGCCCCTCTTTCGGCCAGCGCGGTGACGATGACCCGGCGGCACGCACTCCCGCTCGACCCGATCGCCGTTCCGGGCGTCGAGTCGGTGGAACGACAGGGAGCGCCCCTCCACGCCGGCCTGGTCGAGTCGCCGACCGCTGCCGGTGTGCGAGGTGGCGCAGAGGAGGCGAACGTCACCGGCCCTGCCCGGCCGGAACTGCTGGTCGGCCCCGTCGAGCTGGACGTGCCCCATGTCACTCCGATCGACAGGTACTCGCTGCGCCTGGTGGCCTCACGCACCCTCTACGACCTCGGAGCTGCCGTCAGCGCGGTGCCCGTCCTGGCCGGCCTGGTGGCCACGGCACCGCTGCGGGTGAACCCCCACGACCTCGATGACCTGGGCGTGCCGCCCGGTGGCACGCTCCGGGTGCGCACGGCCACGGCCTCGGCGGTGCTGACGGCCCTTCCCGATGCCTCGCTCCCCCGCAAGGTGGTGGCCACCGAATTCAACGCCCCGATGGAGGAAGGGACCGTCGGTGATCTGATCGACATCGGTGCCCCGGTGGTCGTCCTGCGGATGGAGACGCCATGAGCACGGTGACCTCGGTGCTCCATCCCCTGTTCGGCTCGGGCGATCCCCTGTTCAGCAACGGGAGCGGGTGGGTGGTCCTCCTCATCGTGCTGATCAAGGTGCTGGTCGTCTTCACCGCCTTGATGGTTGCGGTCATGTTGATGATCTGGTTCGAGCGAAAAGTCATCTCCGACATGCAGAGCCGCATCGGTCCCAACCGCGCCGGGCCGTTCGGACTCGCCCAGACGCTGGCCGACGGGATCAAACTCTTCTTCAAGGAGGACCTGCTCCCCGACCAGGCCGACCACTTCGTCTTCAAGCTTGCGCCCTACCTGACCATCATCCCTGCGTTCCTGAGCTTCGCCATCGTGCCCATCGGCGGCGAGGTGACCGTGGCCGGGCACACCTTCGAACTGCAGCTGGCCGATCCCCCCATGGGGATCCTCTTCCTGCTGGCCATGTCGTCGATCGGGGTCTACGGGATCATGTTGGCCGGGTGGTCCTCGGGCTCGAAGTACCCGCTACTCGGCTCGGTGCGGGCCTCCGCTCAGATGATCTCCTACGAGGCCGCCCTCGGCATGACGGTGGTCATGGTGGTGTTGATCACCGGCTCGCTGAGCACCCGGGCCATCGTCAACGCCCAGGCCGCCCACCTCTGGCAGTGGAACGTGATCCGCCTGGCCATCGTCCCCTTCGTCATCTTCTTCGTCGCCATCATCGCGGAGACCAACCGCCCGCCTTTCGACCTGGTGGAGGCCGACTCGGAGCTCGTCGGCGGCTTCAACACCGAGTACTCGTCGATCCGATTCGCCCTGTTCTACCTGTCCGAGTTCATGAACACCATCACCATGTCGGCCATCACGGTGACCTTGTTCTTCGGTGGCCCCGACGGGCCGGTGCCACACATCGCCCATCTCCAGTGGCTGTGGCCCATCCTGTGGTTCATGGGCAAGACCATCGCCTTCCTGTTCGTGTTCGTCTGGTTGCGGGCCGCGCTGCCCCGGCTCCGGTACGACCAGTTGATGGACCTCGGATGGAAACGACTGATCCCGCTGTCGCTGGGTTGGCTGATGGTCGTGGCCGGCTTCGTGGTCGACGGATGGTGGGGGCTGGGGATGGTGGTGGCGGTCATCGGCGCCGCCGTGCTGATCGGACGGTCGTTCTCCATCGGCGCCGATCGTGAGCGGGACCGGGCCATCGTGCCGCCGGTCGGGATCCGGCTCTGGACACGCCCGTCGGAGCCGGCAGCCTTCCCCGCCGAACCGGCCGGCTCGGACCTGCCGACGCCACCGTCGACCGAAGGAGGTGAGCGGTGATGGCTGTCCCCGAACCACCGCATCAACGGCAGAACTTCCTCGGCGGGTTCAAGCTGACCCTCGAACACCTCGGCCGGCCTCCGGTCACACGCCAGTACCCCGAGGAGAAGCGGCCCAAGCAGCCTCGCCAGCACGGTCGCCACGTCCTCAACCGGTACGAGGACGGTATGGAGAAGTGCATCGGATGCGAGCTGTGCGCAGGTGTCTGCCCGGCCGACTGCATCTACGTGCGCGGCCTCGACAATCCGCCGGACCACCCGGTGTCGCCAGGCGAGCGGTACGGCTACGTGTACGAGATCAACTTCCTGCGCTGCATCCACTGCGATCTGTGCGTGGAGGCCTGTCCGACCGAGGCGATCACCGAGTCGAAGCTGATGGAGTTCTCCTTCACCAACCGGAACGACGCCATCTACACGAAGAACGAGCTGCTGGTGGACGACGAGGGCAAGCCGAAGCACATGCCCTGGGAGGACTGGCGTGACGGTGACGACCTGCACACCTCGGGATGGATGCGGGCCACGGCGCCCGGCGGTTGCGCCGGGTTCGAGGGCCGGGTGCAGTGGTCGGGGGAGCTGGGGTTCGGCGTGCGGTCACCTGAGGGCGGGCAGAGCGCCCACCGTGACGACGCCACCACCGGAAGTCGGCAGCTGCGCGACACCCTCGAGCGCCACCTCCGCCCGGTCGACATGCCCGCGGCGAAGCGCGGTCCGCGAGGAGCCATCGGCCGGATGCTGGAGAAGGCTCAGCGGTTCGCTCCCGGCGCCGGAAGGAAGCACCGGGATCAGGCCGACACCGACTACGCAGCGGCGGTGGTGGCCGGCAACTCCGAACGGGACCTCCCCGCCGTCGCGTTGCGGGAAGCACCATCGGCCGATAGTGGCGCGACTGCCGGCACCGGACCGGGCGGCCGTCGATGATCGGCCTGATCGGAGCCCTGGTCTCCGTCGCCTCGACGACCGGCCACCCGTCGTGGGTGGACGTCGGAACGTTCTCGGTCGCGGCAGCCATCGTGCTGGCTGGCGCCATCGGGGTGGTGGTGGCCCGCAACCCGGTTCACTCTGCACTGATGCTGGTGATGACCCTGTTCGGCGTGGCGGTGCTGTTCGTGCTGCAGCAGGACAGCTTTCTGGCGGCGGTGCAGGTCATCGTCTACGCCGGTGCCATCGTGGTCCTGTTCTTGTTCGTCATCATGTTCCTCGGGGTCGACCGCGAGGAGAACATCGCCGTCGAACCCCTGCGGGGTCAGCGGCCCATGGCCATCGGCCTGATCGCCCTCGGCACCACCGGCCTGCTGTTGTTGGGCCAGGTCTCGCGGTGGGTCACCGGTGCTCCGCACGTGGCCGGGCTCGACACCGGACAGCCCAACGTGAACCTGCTGGGCAAGTCGCTCTACACCACCTATCTCTTCCCCTTCGAGGCGACCGCGGCACTCCTGATCATCGCGGTGGTGGGTGCCGTGGTGCTGGCCCGCAGGCCTCCGTCGCCGACCGGGTCGGACGAGAGCCGGCACGGCGCTGGGCAGCTCGACGCGACCGGGGAGACCACGCCGGCACCGGCACCGGCACCAGGCTCCCGCTCGGGGGACCCGGAGCGTCCCGGTGCTCGCCTGACCTCCGACGCGATCGGTTCGACCGAGGAGGTGGGGACATGACCATCAATGCGGGCTGGTACCTGTCGTTGGGGGTGGTCCTGTTCTCCATCGGTGCCCTCGGTGTGCTGATCCGGCGCAACGTGCTGGTGATGTTCATGTGCGTGGAACTGATGTTGAACGCCGCCAACCTGACCTTCGTGACCTTCGCCCGCATGCTCCACGACATCGGTGGTCAGGTGCTGGTCTTCTTCGTGCTGGTGGTGGCGGCGGCCGAAGTCGTGGTCGGTCTGGGGATCGTGGTCGCCATCTTCCGCCGCCGGGCCAACACCACCGCCGACGACCTCCATCTGATGAAGGGCTGACGGGACGATGCTGCAGTTGACCTATCTGATCATCCTGCTGCCACTGGCCGGCTTCGCCATCCAGCTTCTGTGGGGCCGGCGGCTCAGTGATCCGGTGGCTGGCGGGGTCGCCACCTTCTTCATCGGGGCATCGTTCCTGGTGTCGGTCGGGGTCTATCTCGATCTGCTGAAGGTGCAGTCCCCGGTGCGCACGTTCACTCAGGACCTGTGGACGTGGATCCCCGTCGACCGCCTGCAGGTCCATGCCAGCCTGTTCGTCGACCCCCTGTCGATGACCATGGTCCTGTTCATCACCGGGATCAGCATGCTGATCCACCTCTACTCCATCGGGTACATGAAGGGGGACAAGGACTACTCCAAGTTCTTCCTCTACATGAACCTGTTCGTCGCCTCGATGCTCATCTTGGTCCTGGGCAGCAACATGCTGGTCACCTTCGTGGGATGGGAAGGGGTGGGGGCCTGCTCCTACTGGCTCGTCTCGTTCTGGTTCACCCGTGACTCGGCGGCAAGTGCCGGCAAGAAGGCCTTCGTCTACAACAGGATCGGTGACGCCGGGTTTCTGGTGGCCATCTTCTTGACCTACGACAAGGTGCATTCGCTCGAGTACTCCACGATCTTTGCCAACATCGACAAGATCGGTCCGGCCAACATCACCGCCATCTGCCTGCTGTTGTTGGTCGGTGTGGTGGGCAAGTCGGCCCAGATACCGCTCTTCCCGTGGCTGGCCGACGCCATGGAGGGTCCCACGCCGGTGTCGGCCCTCATCCACGCGGCCACCATGGTGACCGCCGGGGTGTACCTGCTGTGCCGGGTGAACCCGTTGCTCCACGCGTCCCCCGACGCCGCGTTGGTTGTCGCGATCGTCGGCGCTGCCACCGCGTTCGTGGCCGCCACCATCGCCTGTGCCCAGAGCGACATCAAGAAGGTGCTCGCCTATTCGACCGTCTCCCAGCTGGGGTACATGTTCTTGGCCATCGGGTGCGGCGCCTACGAGGCGGCCATCTTCTTGATGGTGGCCCACGCCTTCTTCAAGGGCCTGCTCTTCCTCGGTGCCGGCTCGGTGATCCACGGCCTCCACGACGAGCAGGACCTGAAGCGGATGGGCAACCTCCGGCACTACATGCCGATCACGTTCATCACCTTCGGCATCGGCTGGCTGGCCATCGCAGCGGTCCCGCCATTGTCCGGGTTCTGGGCCAAGGGCGATGTGCTCGAGAACACCTGGGCGGCGCACCCGGCCCTCTGGGGGGTCGGCATCGTCACCGCTGCGCTCACCGCCTACTACATGAGCCGCTTGACCGGACTGGCCTTCTTCGGCAAGGACCGGTGGTCGGCCGAGGTGGCCATCGACGCCGAGGCCGACCTGCCGGGTGCCCATCACGCGGGCGGTGCCATCCCCGAGCCCCACGAGTCGGGGCGGATCATGACCGTTCCCTTGTGGATCCTGGCGTTCTTCGCGGCGGTGGCCGGTGTGATGGCGATCTCCTCCAGCCGGTTCTCGCTTGCCGGCTGGATCGATCCGGTGTTCGGTACCAACCTCTACAACGATCATTTGGGAAGCTCGGCGATCTGGACGCTGTCCACCGTCGATGCCGTCGTCGCCATCGTGTTCGTGTTCATCGGGCTCCGGCTGTGGATGACCCGGGCCGAACGACCTGCCCTCGAAGCAGCCTTCCTCAAGGGGGCCTGGTACATCAACGAGCTCTACGACGCCGTGTTCGGCCGCCCGTCCGAGCGCTTGGCTGCGTTCTGCGCGGAGGTGGTCGATCCGAAGGTGATCGACGGAGCGGTCAACGGGATCGCCTCGGTGGTCCGGGGGTCGGGCTCGGTGGTCCGTCGGACCCAGACCGGCTATGTGCGCAACTACGTGCTGGGGATCGTGGTGGGCACCGTGTTTGTGCTCGGATTCATGCTGACCCGGTTGTGGTGGTCCTGATGACACACACCCCCTTCCCCTTCCTCACCGTGCTGGTGCTGGTGCCGGCCATCGGGAGCGTCCTGGTGGCGATCGTCCCGCGCCACGCGGTGGCGGCGTGGTTCCACGAGGCGCTGGGCGTCGCGGTGTCGGTGGTCACCCTGTGCATCGCCGGCACCATCGCCTTCAAGTTCAAGGCCGGGTTCGGCGGCTTCCAACTGGCGTCCGACCACGTCTGGGCAAAGGACCTGGGCATCCACTGGTCACTGGGCATCGACGGCATCTCGCTGTTCCTGGTGCTTCTGACCGCGGTGCTCTTCCCCCTCACGATGCTCGGGGCCCGGGCCCGACGGGATCCGCGGTCGTTCGTGGGGTGGCTGCTGCTGTTGGAGTCGGCATGCATGGGGAGCTTCGTCTCGCTCGACCTGGTGCTGTTCTTCTTGTTCTTCGAGCTGACCCTGGTCCCGGCCTACTTCCTGATCGGAGGATGGGGATACGCCCGGCGTGGCTATGCCGCAATCAAGTTCTTCGTCTACACCTTCGCCGGGTCCGCATTCCTGCTGGTGGGCATCTTGGCGGTGGCGTTCATCCACCAGTCACAGACCGGTGTGCTGACCTTCGAGCTACCGGCGCTGATGCACACCCACTTCAGCGGGACCGAGGGAGTGCTGCTGTTCCTCGCCTTCACCGCTGCGTTCGCGGTGAAGGCGCCGATCTTCCCCTTCCACACCTGGTCGCCCGATGCCTACGCCGAGGCGCCCACCGCCGGGTCGATCCTGCTGGTGGCGGTGATGGCCAAGCTCGGTACCTATGGCATCGTCCGGTTCGATCTCAATCTGTTCCCCCAGGCCAGCCGCACCCTGGCGCCGCTGCTCCTGACCTTGGCGGTGATCGGCATCGTCTACGGGGCCCTGGTGGCCTGCGCCCAGCGCGATCTGAAGCGCCTGCTCGCCTACTCGTCGCTCGCCCAGATCGGCTTCATCGCTCTGGGGACGTTCGCACTCAACAGCCAGGGTCTGAGCGGGGGTGTGCTCCAGATGGTCAACCATGGTCTGGTCATCGCCACCATGTTCATCCTCGTCGGCTGGATCTACGAGCGTCGCCAGACTTGGCAGGTCTCCTCCCTCAAGGGTCTGCAGTCTCCGGCCCCGGTGCTCGCCGGGATCTTCACCGTCGCCATGATGGCCTCCATCGGCGTGCCGGGCCTGAACGGGTTCGTGGGCGAGTTCCTCATCCTGACCGGGACGTTCGTGGCCCATCGGTGGTGGGCGGTGGCGGCCACCGGCGGTGTGATCGTGGCAGCGGTCTACCTGCTGTGGGCCTACCAACAGGTGTTCCACGGCGCGCCGACCACCGAGGACACCAAGACCCGGGACCTGGGCTGGAACGAGCGCCTCATCGTCGCTCCGTTGATCATCCTCATCGTGGCGCTGGGCGTGTTCCCCAAACCGGTGCTGGACCGGATCACCCCGTCGGTGAACCAACTGGTCGTCCACGTCGATCGTGTGACCAACACCAAGGTGCCCGCCGGGCTCGAGCCCCGGCCGGTGGCCGCGGCACAGCAGCATCCGGGTGCCTCCTCGGCCATCGCACCGGCGAGACCCCCCGCTGACCTCGGGCCGGCGGCTGCCGTCACAACCGGAGGAACCCCGTGATGTCCTCCCTCCTCCTGCTGGCCACCAGCTCGGCCGGTCCGACCATCCACGTTCCCCACGTCGACTACCTGAGCATCCTCCCCATGTTGATCATGATGGGAGGGGCACTGGCCCTGATGATCGTGTCCTCACTGTTCCGCAAGGTGCTGGGCGTGGGCACGGGAACCCTGGTCGCCTCGGCGGCGTCGATCGCGGCGCTGGTGGCCGCACTGTTCCAGTGGAACGAGGTGAGCACCCACGGTGCCCAGGTGACGATCGCCGGCGCCATCGCCTTCGACGGCTTCGACGTGTTCATCCAGATCGTGGTGGCGATCGCCATGCTGCTCACGGCGCTGATCGCCGACGGGTACCTCCGTCGCGAGGGTGTGGAGGGACCGGAATTCCATGTGCTGGCCATGATGTCGGCTTCGGGGGCCATGATGATGGGCGCGGCAAACGATCTCATCGTGATCTTCCTCGGCCTAGAGATCCTCTCCATCGCCCTCTACGTGCTGGCCGCCTTCAACCACAAGCGGGCCGAGTCCGGCGAGGCAGCCCTCAAGTACTTCGTCCTCGGGGGCTTCTCCTCGGCGGTGTTCGTCTACGGGATCGCCCTCACCTACGGGGCCACCGGATCGAGCAACCTGCCCCAGATCGCCGACTACCTGTCCAAGACCGTGATCGCCGCCAACGGTGTGCTGCTGGCCGGCCTGGCCCTGCTGTTGGTCGGCTTCGGGTTCAAGATCGCGGCAGTGCCGTTCCACATGTGGTCGCCTGACGTCTATCAGGGCTCCCCGTCACCGGTCACCGGGTTTATGGCCGCGGTGGCCAAGGCCGGGGCCTTCGCCGCCCTGCTCCGGGTGTTCGTCTCGTCCTTCGGCACGGTGCGAGCCGACTGGCAGCCGATCATCTGGGCTCTGGCCGTCCTCAGCCTTCTGGTCGGCGCCGTGGTGGCCTTGATGCAACGGGACGTGAAGCGGATGATGGCGTACTCCTCCATCAACCATGTGGGCTTCATCCTGCTCGGGATGGAGGCCGCCACCGCACGCGGGGTGTCCGCCTCGCTGTACTACGTGTTCACCTACACGTTCTTGGTCGTCGGGTCGTTTGCCGTCATCACGGTGATGGCACGGGACGGCGACACCGGCAACCAGATCTCCGACTACCGGGGATTGGCCCGGAAACAGCCGGTGGTGGCACTGGCGTTCGCCGTGCTCCTCCTCGGCCAGGCAGGGGCGCCGTTCACCACCGGGTTCCTCGCCAAGTTCGGGGTGGTGAGCGCCCAGGTGGCCACCCAAGGCTACGTCCTGGCTGTGGTGGCGATGGTGTCGGCGGCGATCGCCGCCTTCTTCTATCTGCGGCTGGCCGTCACCATGTTCTCTCCGGTGGGCATCGTCGGCGACGTGCCCGACGACGCCATCCTGGGCGAGGGCGGGACGACGGTGTCGGACCCCTCGCGAGGAGCCCCCACGGTCGGGGGTCCGATCGACTCCGGCGGTGCGGTGTCGAGCCTGCAGGTCCTGACCGACGCGCCTGCGACCACGGCGGTCATCGACCGGGGCCCGGTCGCGATCCCGGGGTTGACCGCGCTGGTCATCGGCGTGTCGGTGGCCTTCACCGTGGTGTTCGGGATCGTCCCGGGGCCCATACTCGACTTCGCCCACCAGGCGACCCTCCTCTTTCCCTGACCCTGCTGACTCTCCTGACCTGCGTACCCTGACCCGCCGGCGGGCGTGTGGCCGCGATCCCCGCGGACCCGGGGTTGCCCGGGGTACTGTCGGTGAGGCGCACGGTCGTGTTGGGCGAGGGCGAGGAGTGGGCGATGGCCAGTACTTCAGGATCGTCGAGTTCAGGATCGCCGGGCCAGTCGCGGGCCAAGAAGCGTGACGTCCGCGAGATCACCCGGATCGTGGTGGCAGTGGTCGGCCTCATCCTGCTGATCTCCTTCGTGCTCGGCAACAGCCAGCCCGTGACCGTCAGCTTCCTCTTCTTCAACGCCCACATCAGCTTGATCTGGGTGCTGCTGATCGCCGCCGTCCTAGGAGCTCTGGTCGACCGACTGGTGATCCTGCTCGGCGAGCGGCGCAAGAAGGCGGCGAAACCGTAGGTTCCTCACACCGTGCTCGTGTGTCCTGTGCCCCTGGTGCAGTCGAGCTGCCCGCTCGCGCCGGTCGCGAGCACTGAGCGGGTCTCCCACCGGGGTGAGATGATGGCGCGATGAAGCGACTCACCCCGGAAGCACGAGCCGCCGCCGGGCGCCAGGCGCGGGCCCGGGTGTCGCGTACCCTGCACGGCGAGTGGCAACCGCCTCCCGATCGCACCGATCCGTTGGAGATTCTGGCACTGCAGGCCACCACCAGGCTCCCCGACCTGGTCCCCATACGCTACGGCCGCATGGCCGCGTCGCCATTCGCCTTCTTTCGGGGCGCTGCGGCGGTGATGGCTGCCGACCTGGCCCACGAGGTCCACTCCCACCTCGACGTGCAGCTGTGCGGCGATGCCCACCTGTCCAACTTCGGCGGGTTCGCCTCGCCGGAACGGGACATGGTCTTCGATGTCAATGACTTCGACGAGACGATCCCCGGGCCGTTCGAGTGGGACCTGAAGCGCCTGGCCGCGAGCTTCGAGATCGCGGCACGCGGTCGTGAGTTCGATGACAAGCTGCGCAGTTCCCTCGTCGCCCAGACCTCCCGTGGTTATCGCGAGGCGATCCGGGAGTTTGCCGGAATGCGGAACCTCGAGATCTGGTACTCCAAGCTGGACGCAGACATGCTGGTGGCAAAGTGGAGCGGCCAGGCCGGCCGCAAGGTGATGGAGAACTTCCAACGACGGGTCACCAAGGCGCAGTCGAAGGACCATCTGGCAGCGCTGGCCAAGTTGACGGTCGAAGTAGATGGCAGGTTGCAGTTCATCAACGATCCGCCCCTGATGGTGCCCGCCGAAGACGTCTTGTCCGATCCGTACTCCATCGGGACCCTGACGAGCCTGTTCAACGGCTTGTCCGACTACCGCCAGACCCTTTCGGGGGATCGCCAGCGATTGTTGGAGCGGTACGAGTTCGCCGACCTGGCTCGCAAGGTGGTGGGGGTCGGCAGCGTCGGCACCCGGTGCTGGGTCGCGCTGTTCGTCGGGCGCGACCACGGAGATCCCCTCGTCCTTCAGGTCAAGGAGGCGGAGGCGGCCGTGGGCGAGCCCTTTCTGGCCACGAGCGAGTACTCCAACCAGGGCCGACGGGTGGTCGAGGGCCAGCGCCTCATGCAGAGCGCCAGCGACATCTTCCTCGGGTGGGACCAGATCCAGGGGGAGGACGGAGTGGTCCGCGACTTCTACATGCGCCAGCTCTGGGACTGGAAGCTGTCGGCGACCATCGACGAGATGGTGCCGGAGGGCCTGGAGGTCTACGCGCAGATGTGCGGCTGGACCCTCGCCCGTGCCCACGCCCGTTCGGGCGATGCCATCGCCATCGGCTCCTACCTCGGGGCCGGTGATCGGTTCGACGTCGCCATGTGCAAGTTCGCGTCGTCCTACGCCGACCAGAACCAGAAGGACTTCGAGTCCCTGACCCGGGCCATCGCCACCAACCAGGTCCACGCCATCAGCGGGGTCTGACCGTCTTCGGCCCGCGGGTGCGGGGCTCGCTGCCAGAACTCCGAGTGCCGACTGCCGGTGCCGGGGCACCCGTGCCTGATCGTCTACCGAGAGACCGCACGCCATCCAGAGACCAAGGAGTCCGGGACCATGCCACTGCACAAGCACGAATCCGTTCGTGAGGACCTCCTCGACTCGGTGTACGCCGCTCAGGATCTGCTGACCACCCTGCCGGCCGACCGCTTCCCCTCCCGTGAGATGCGGTCCGCGGATGCCTTCCAGGCCATCTCCGACGAGCTCCTTCTGGACGGCAACGCCCGGCAGAACCTGGCCACCTTCTGCCAGACCTGGGAGGAGGACGAGGTCCACCAGTTGATGGACCTGTCGATCAACAAGAACATGATCGACAAGGACGAGTACCCCCAGACCGCCGAGATCGAACGGCGCTGCGTCCAGATGCTGGCCGACCTGTGGAACGCCCCTTCGAAAGGCGGAGCGGTCGGGTGCTCGGCCATCGGATCGTCCGAGGCGTGCATGCTCGGCGGCATGGCGGCCAAGTGGCGCTGGCGGGACAGGCGGCGGGCCGAGGGCAAGCCGACCGACAAGCCCAACATGGTGTGCGGTCCGGTGCAGGTGGTGTGGCACAAGTTCGCCAAGTACTGGGACGTGGAGATGCGGGAGATCCCGATGGCTCCCGGCCGCTACTGCATGGATGTCGAGCAGATGCTGGCCCAGGCGGACGAGAACACCATCGTGGTGGTCCCCACCTTCGGTGTCACCTACACGGGCTCCTACGAGCCGGTGCTCGAGCTGTCACAGGCCCTCGACAAGCTCCACGAGGAGACCGGGCTCGACATCGACATCCACGTCGACGGCGCCAGCGGGGCCTTTCTGGCCCCGTTCTGCGCTCCCGGAGTCGTATGGGACTTCCGGATCCCCCGGGTGAAGTCGATCAGCACCTCGGGGCACAAGTTCGGGTTGGCCCCCCTGGGGGTGGGGTGGGTGCTCTGGCGCGACGGCTCCGAACTGCCCGACGACCTGATCTTCCACGTCACCTACCTGGGCGGCGACATGCCCGTCTTTCAGATCAACTTCTCGCGACCCGCAGGTCAGATCGTTGCCCAGTACTACAACTTCGTGCGCCTGGGCCGCGAGGGCTACCGGCACGTTCACGACTCGTGTTACGAGACGGGCGAGTTCCTGGCGAAGGAGATCGTGAAGCTCGGGCCCTTCGAACTACTGTGCGACTCCAACCCCGAGACGGGTATCCCCTCGGTCGCATGGCGGATCCGCGAGGGAGAGGACCCCGGGTACACCCTCTATGACATCGCCGACCGGCTGAGGGTGAAGGGCTGGCAGGTTCCGGCCTACCCGCTGACCGGGTCGGTGTCGGACATCTCGGTCCAGCGGATCCTGGTGCGCCAAGGCGTCAGCAGGGACCTGGCGTTCCTCCTCCTCGACGCCATCCGCCAATCCATCGACCACTTCGCCAAGCATCCGGTGTCGGTGGCGATGACCAAGGAGGAGTCGGGGGGCTTCAGCCACCTGTAGGCCACCCGGTCCGGAGCCGGCGGGATCAGTCCGGTTCGGGGAGGGCCCAGTCCACGTTGATCGGACGGTTGGTGAACACCCGTGGTCGCCCCACCTCGGCCGGGCGATCGGTGGTCCACGGGGCGGGGGTTGCCATGGTCAGGCCGGCCAGTCCCCTGATGGCCTGGTCGTAGCCCGAACGGAGGCAGGCGAATCGTCGCCAGCATGCTTCGCGCCTTTCCTCGGGAACCTGCAACAGTGGATGGAGCCGGTCCAGCGCGGCGATGTACTCCTCCCTGCGGATGGAGATGTCCGGAGCCGGCCCCGATGCCAAGGCGATCAGGTCGACCACCAGGACAGGCTGCGGGATGGGAAGGGCGGCGGCCAACCCGATCCTCACCAGGGTGGGCATCCCGTAGGCCATGGCCATCATCGGCCCCTTGATCTCCTGGGCAGCGTTCTCCTCGGTGCTGTAGTCCGACGCCGACAACAACAGTGCGGCCCCATCCAGCATCGTCCCCACCGAGGCGACCCACGACTGGTCCGCGGACGCCTCGGGGAAGTAGCAGAGCGCCGGGAACGCGGTGTGGGTCTGGTCCAGCTCGAGCATCCAGCTGGCCGTAGTCGTCCACATCTCGGGGTTGTCCATGGCCCCCAGGCGCTGGAGGTTGGCGAGCAGGTCGATCGGTGAGGGCGGGGTGCCGGCGAACGGGCGCAGGACGCTGATCCCCTTCTCCCTCCCGTGGTGGGCGGAGTAGATGGTGGGCAGGTAGCTGATCAGCAGGGCGACCAGGCCGAGCCCGATGGTCGCCTCGACGAAGGTGAGCCAGATCCGGCCGTTGCCGCTCGGTTCGGCGAAGCCCAGTGTGAACAGCGACGATCCGCTCACCTCGACGGACCGCTGGAACGAGCCGGTCTTGAGACCCCAGAAGATGAAGGAGAAGCCGACGGTGACGGAGATCATCCACCCCAGGGGGAGGCTGACCAGGGCGATCGGAGCGTACAGGGCGCGCAGATTGGCCCGGCGCTCCTCCTTGCGCCAGTCATGGACGAGGATCCGGTCGGCCACCGCGAACACGAAGCGGGCGATGCTGGTGAACCCGTTGCGGGGGAGGACCACCGTCTCCAGGGCGGAGATGAGCACGGACATCACCAGGAACGTGCCGAGTAGGACCGCACCGATTCGGAGGATGATCACGCGGCTGCCTCCATGGCGGTGCGCGCGCCGGCGGTGGTCACGAAGTTCGGCATCACGCGACGATCAGGTAGATGCTGTGCCCGACCATCCAGAAGCCGAGGACCAACGAGAGCACCACGATGGTCTGGTCGCGATGGGTGTCCACCCACATACGCAACCCGGTCAGCTTCCGTTGTCCTTCACGGGAGAAGGTGGCGTACAGCTCCATCGCGAGCAGGCTGGCCGTGCACACCAGGCAGAATCCCACCAGCAGTGCCCAGGAGTCGACGGAGGAGACGTGCATCTGGGCCACCGTTGCGGCCCCTGCCCCGACCAGCACCCAGGGTTGGAGGAGGATCCCCATCCCCGCAGCGGTCCAGATGGACAGCCGATCGAGCTTGGACATCCAGGTGGGCGGCTTGCGCGGCCTCCCGACCCGGCGGCTCTGGCGAACGCCGATCACGATCAGCGCCACGCCGAGTGCCATCTTGGCGGCGAGGACGCCGGTGGACGGAGCGGTGCTGGGCGCCGGCGGTTTACCACCGGTGACCACAATCGTGCCGGCTATCACGATCACCAGGGAGAGCAGCCAGCCGAGGATGTAGGCGAGCCCCTTGAGCGTGCCTCCCTTGGCGCTGAGCACCAGGATGAAGGCGGTGATCGGAATCGGCTCGAGCGTGACGGTCAGGCCGATCAGGAAGAGGTCGAGATTCACCATCGGACACCTCGTGGCATCGGAGTGTCAACGGTGGCGCTCCCCCGGCCGCCATCGTCGGAGTAGCCGGTCGGATCAGTCATCGGCGGTCAAGGTCGCCGGAGGTGCCGGGTCGCGAGCCGTCTCGGGCTCTCGCGGTGATCCGACCCCGATGGGTGCAGCCGGCGCCCGCGGCGCTTTGGTGTTGCGCCGGAGGTCCGACGGTGACTGCGGGAGCCTTGCGGTGACGGCATAGGCGACCACCACCGCCACGATGACCAGTGGCATCACCGCCAGACCGTCGCTGAAGAGCAGCAACGTGGCGAGCAGCGTCGAGGTCAGGGGAAGTTTGAGCATCACCGTGCACATCGCCCCGATGCCCATGGCCACCCCGGGCACCAGTGAGAGCCCGGGCAGATGGGACGCGGCGATCCCACCCGCGGCCCCGATGAACATGGACGGGAAGACCGGGCCGCCCCGGAAGCTCGAGAGCGAGAGCCCGTAGGCGATCGCCTTGCACACGATCAGCAGCACCAGTGCCCCGACCGACCAGCCGGCTGCGTGTTGGACGAGCCCGGGGAGGGCCGACTGTCCCGAAAAGAGGACCTCGGCGGCGCTCCGCCCCGTCGCCTCGGCGAAGGCGATGGCCAGCCCGGCAACTGCCAGGCCCACCACCGGAGTGAGGAGGACCATGCGCCGTTCGACGGCGGGTCGCACGCCGAGCCCCACCAGGCGGATGCCGGTGCCCAACAGGGAGGCCGCCAGACCGAACGCCAGTGCCCACCCGAACATGGCGATCGTCGGGTGACCGAAGGGAGGAAGGCCGGGGATGGCCAGTGAGAACGTGCCGAACCCGGTCAGGGAGTTGAGCCCGATGAAGGTGAGCGTTCCGATGCCGGCGGCCAGAAGGCCGGGGACCAATACCAGTTCGAGCATCGGGCCACCGAGGCCTGCGGCCTCCATCAACAAGAAGGCGGCGGCAAGGGGAGATCCGAACAGCGTGCTGATTGCGGCGAAGCTCCCCGCCGCAGCCATCACCGCGGCCGCTGCAGGCGGCGCGTCCCGCTTGGCCAGATGGACGGCGAGTACCCCCAGACCGCCGCCGATGCCGATGAGCGGTGCCTCGGGCCCGAGGACGACGCCCAGGCTCAAGGTGGCCAGTGCTGCGAGGAACACCCCGGGCAGGTCCCTCGGGTCTGGGGTACCGCCCGTGTGGAACCCATCGGCCGGCGAGTGGCCCCCCGACCCGGCAGGTAGTTGATGGTCAAGCTCACCAAGAGCCCGGCCAGCGCGAGGAGGGGGAGCGGCCACCAGGCCGGCGCCCCCTGAAAGCCGATCTCCTCGGGGAGGGTGGTGAAGGTCCACTGCTGGAGCACGCTGACCAGCTTGAGGAATGCATAGGCCACGGCGGAGACCGGCACCCCGATGACGGCGGCCAGCACCAGCAGCTGCACGTAGCTCCGGGTCCGGAGCATGGCCTGCGGGTCGGGAGGTGCAACCTGACCAGCGTCACTCATTGGACTGCCGGAACTTGCGAACGAACACGATCACCAACACGATGGAGAGGAGTGCGAAGACGACGGCGCCGACGTAGTACACGGATCTCCTCCATCTGTTCCATCCCGTGGTGTGAAGCGTAGGGGGATTCGGGAGCCAGGGCAGGGAACCGACCCCCGCTGGCTACCTCGCAGATGAGATCTCCGACGGAGTGTCCCGGGAACCGGCCCCCAGAGCGCACTATTGTGCCTGGTAGTCGCCTACCTAAGCCTGGATCCACGTGCGTCCAGCAGCTCGGACGCCATGAGCACAAGGGAGTGATCATGACGTAACCGAGCGCAAGCTCTCGTCAGCCAGCCGGTG
>JADGOE010000062.1 GCA_017883135.1 Acidimicrobiales bacterium | reverse complement strand
GGCCACCCGGAGGCGGACGCCCGGGGGCTCGTCCATCTGGCCGTAGACCAGGGCGGCCTTCTCGATGACGCCCGACTCCTGCATCTCGATCCACAGGTCGGTCCCCTCACGGGTGCGCTCCCCCACGCCGGCGAAGACCGACACACCTCCGTGGTTGAGGGCCACCCGGTTGATCATCTCCTGGATGAGCACGGTCTTGCCGACGCCGGCGCCGCCGAACAGGCCGATCTTGCCGCCCTGCACATAGGGCTCGAGGAGGTCGATCACCTTGATACCGGTCTCGAACATGACGGCCCGTGGCTCCAGCGTGTCGAACGCGGGGGCCGGCCGATGGATCTCCCAGTAGTCCTCCGCCTCACCGATCGAGTCGGTGTCGAGCGGCTCGCCCAGCACGTTGAACACGTGGCCGAGCACGGCATCGCCCACCGGCACCCGCAGGCCGCGCCCCGTGTTGCGCACCTCTGCCCCGCGGGTCAACCCGTCGGTGGCCTTGAGGCAGATGCAGCGCACCCTGCCGTCCCCGATCTGCTGGGCCACCTCGGCGACGATCTTCTCCTTCCGGCCCTCGAGCACGATGTCCACTTCGACCGCGCCGTTGATCTCGGGCAGGGAGTGCGGCGGGAACTCCACGTCGATCACCGGCCCGGCGATGGCGACCACCCGGCCGGAGGGCAGCGTCTCGGTCTCGGTGGGCTGGGGTGCAGTGGTGGTCATGAGCGTCTGGCTCCCTTGAGGTCGTCCGTGGGTGAGAGATGTCGAGCGGTGATGGTGGGGTCGGTCGGGTGGGTCGTGGGCATGGATCAGACCCTGGTCTCGATGACCAGGCCACCTTCGTCCTCGTCGGCACCGGCCCGCAGGGCCTCGGCCCCGCTGACGATCTCCATGATCTCCGTGGTGATGGTGTCCTGGCGGGCACGGTTCATGATCCGCGAGTACTTCTTGATCAGCTCGCCGGCGTTGTCGGTGGCGGCGGCCATGGCCCGCTGGCGTGAGGTCAGCTCCGACGCGGAAGCCTCGAGCAGCGCGGCGAACACCTCGGTCTCTGCCGCACGGGGTCCGAGGGTCTCGAGGAGGATGGCGGCGTCCGGCTCGAACTCGGTGTAGCCGGCCTTCACCTCGGTGTCGGTCGGGGCGGTCGATCGACTGCCGAGCTCGTCCTCGTGGGACGCCTTCTGTTCGGAGCCGCGCGGGTCGACCAGCGGGAGAAGCTGGCGTGCCTCCACCTTCTGGTTGCCCGCCGACAGGAACCGGGTCGACACGATCATCACCTGGTCCACCTCACCGTCGATGAACGGGGCGACGACCGCGGCCGCCACGTCACGCGCCTGGGTGAAGCTCGGTCGCTCGCTCATCCCGATGAACGACTGTTCGACCTGCTGGCCCCGGAAGCGGAAGTAGCCCTGCGCCTTCTTGCCCACACTGAACAGACGGGTCTCGACCCCGGAGGCATCACTCGCCGCCAACAACCGCTCGGTGGCCCTGAAGACCGACGTGTTGTAGCCGCCGCACAGCCCTCGGTCGGCCACCACGCAGAGGACGGCGACCTTGCCTATCGTCTCCGGCGTGCCCAACAAGCGGCCGGCGGCGTCGGGGTCGCCGAGGGCGGTCTCCAACACGATGCGGGACATCCCCTGGTGATAGGGCTTGGCCGCGGCGATCCGACCTTGGGCGCGCACGATCTGCGACGCGGCGATCAGCTCCATCGCCTTGGTGATCTTCTGCGTCGACCTGATGCTCTTGATCCGTCGACGAAGGATGCGCTCCTGACCACCGGCCATGGATCAGTCGACCTTCCCGATATCGAATGCGTCGGTGAACGCCCGGAGGGCGGTCTCCAGCTGGTCGCCCTCGGGCAGCTTCCCCGACGTGCGGATCCCCTCGAGGAGATCGGCGTGATTGGCCCGGAAGTAGCCTCGCACCTCCACCTCGTAACGCTGCACCTCCGGCACCGGGATGCCGTCCACGTAGCCCTCCGAACCCGCAAAGATGACCAGCACCTGTTCCTCGACCGGCACCGGTGCGTTGAGCCCCTGCTTGAGCAGCTCGGTCAAGCGGTACCCGCGGTCGAGCTGGGCCTGCGACACCTTGTCGAGCTCGGAGCCGAAGGTGGCAAAGGCCTCGAGTTCGCGGAACTGGGCCAGGTCGAGCTTCAAGGTGCCGGCCACCGCCTTCATGGCCTTGATCTGGGCGGCGCTTCCCACCCGGCTGACCGAGATGCCCACGTTGATGGCGGGGCGCACACCGGCGTAGAAGAGCTCGCTCTCCAAAAAGACCTGGCCGTCGGTGATCGAGATCACGTTGGTCGGGATGTACGCGGAGACGTCACCGGCCTTGGTCTCGATGATCGGCAGTGCGGTGAGCGAACCGCCGCCGGCCTCGTCGGACAGCTTCGCGGCCCGCTCGAGCAGGCGGCTGTGCAGGTAGAAGACATCGCCGGGGTAGGCCTCGCGACCCGGCGGGCGCCGCAGCAGCAGGGACATCTGGCGGTACGCCTCGGCCTGCTTGGACAGGTCGTCGTAGACGATGAGGGCGTGCTCGCCGTTGTCCATCCAGTGTTGACCCATCGCACAACCCGCGTAGGGGGCCAGGTACTTGAACGGGGCGGGGTCCGACGCCGCGGCCAGCACCACCACCGTGTACTCGAGGGCGCCGTAGCGCTCGAAGGTGGCGACGGTCTGGGCTACCGAGGACGCCTTCTGGCCGATGGCCACGTAGATGCACTTCACCCCGAGGCCCGCCTGGTTGAGGATGGTGTCGACGGCGACCGTGGTCTTCCCCGTCTTGCGGTCACCGATGATCAGCTCGCGCTGCCCGCGCCCGATCGGGGTCATCGCGTCGATCGCCTTGATGCCGGTCTGCAGGGGCTCGCTCACCGGCTGGCGGCGGACGATGCCGGGGGCCTGCACCTCGAGGCGGCGGGTCTGGTCGGTGGCGATCGGGCCCTTGCCGTCGATGGGCTCGCCGAGGGCGTTGACCACCCGGCCGAGCAGGGCGTCGCCGACCCGCACCGAGAGGATGCGACCGGTGGCCTTGACCAACTGCTCCTCTTCGAGCCCGGTGTCCTCACCGAGGATCACCGCGCCGATGGTCTCCTCGTCGAGGTTGAGGGCCAGGCCCTCGGTGCCGTCCTCGAACTCGAGGATCTCGTTCACCGCTGCGCCGGGCAACCCGGTGATCCGCGCGATGCCGTCGCCCACCTCGACGATCCGGCCGACCTGCTCGGTCCCGACCTCGGGCGTGTAGTCGTCGACGTAGCGACGCAGTGCGGCGGTGATCTCGTCGGCGTTGATGGTCAACTCAGCCATCGGTTGGTTCCCTTCGTGTAGGACTTCCTGGAATTCGGTAGGCCTCCTCTGAGGCGAGGAGGTGCTCTCTCAATTCGGTCAGCCGGTGACGCGTGCTGCTGTCGACCAGTAGGTCGCCGACCTGCACCACAACGCCGCCCAGCAGATAGGGGTCGATGATCACCTGGAGATCGACCGGATTGCCGGCCAGGTGGGCAAGAGCGTCGCCAAGTTCGAGGCGCTGGGCCTCACCGACCTGATCGGCCGAGTGCACCCGGGCCACCCGCCAGCCGCGGGCCGCTGCCGCGCCTTCGACGAGCGCGTCGAGGGTGGCGACGACGTCACGGGCACGGCCGCCGCTCACTGCGTACGCCGCAAGCCGTTTGGTCGCGGGCAGCACCTGGGTGCCGAGGAGCTCGGCGATCACCTGTTGGCGCACCGACACCGGAAGGTCGCGGTCGCCCAACGCTCCACGGAGGCGCCGGTTGGACTCCACCGTGCGCGCAAATCGGAACAGCTGGTCCTCGATCTCCTCGAGCTCGGCGACGGTGACCGTCTCGAAGACCGCCGCTGCATACCCTGCGACGCGGTTGCGCGACGCCAGGCGCCCGAGCACCACCTCGTCGAAGGGCGCGTCCGCCGGGCGGCCCGCGGCCAGGGTGACCCGGGAGGCCAGCCAGTGGAACGAAGCAGTCAGCTCGCCGGCGGGCACCACGGTGACCGCCTGGTGGACCAGACTCCGGACCTCGGGCCGGACCTTCCCCTCGAGGAGAGCGTCGAGTACGGCCCGGCGCGCCGCCACCGGCACCGATCCGTCGTTGACGGCCAGGGTGAGCTCGGTGCTGCCGTCGACGATCGAGGCCACCGAGGCCAGCTCGGAGCCGGCATCGGCGAGCCCACCGGACGCAGCCAGCGACTCCTCCATCGCGGCCAGGTAGCCCTGAAGGGCAGGGTTCACCGACTACCCCCGGCAGCACCGGCTGCGGCACCGGTGGTCTCGGCCCGGACCGCGGCGATGGCCTCGTCGATCAGGTCGTGGTGGTCGGTGGCCCGGATCTCGCGGCCGATCACCCGCTCGGCGGCGGCCAGCACGATCTCGCCGACCCGGGCGGTCACCTCTTCGACCGCCGCCTGGCGCGCGATGACCACTTCGGCATCGGCGGCCTGCACGATGCGGTCGTGGGCGGCCTGGGCGCGGGCCTCGGCGCTGAGCACCGTCTGGTCCGCGGTCGAGTTTGCCTGGGCCACGATCTCGCGGGCCTGGGCGCGGGCCTGTTCGAGCACGGCCCGACGCTCGACATCGGCCTCCTCGGCATCGGCCTTGGCCTTGTCAGCGGCCTCGAGCTCCCCGCGGATCTGGTCCTGGCGTTCGGTCAACGCCTTGTTCAGAACGGGC
This sequence comes from Acidimicrobiales bacterium, assembly GCA_017883135.1. GTDB lineage: Bacteria > Actinomycetota > Acidimicrobiia > Acidimicrobiales > RAAP-2 > Bog-756. The sequence continues at coordinate 10,952 of JADGOE010000062.1, read as the reverse complement.
AGCACGTACTTCGCGATGACGCCGAGCACCACCAGAAAGGCGAGGAGCACGACGATGAACGTCCCGTTGGGGACCAAAAAGTTGCTGGTGGCGATCGGCATGGACGTCATCCTTGCTTGGTCGGTCGGAGGAGTTCGCCGCCGGGCCCAACCCGCGCCCCGGTCATCGACATGGAGCGTGGCGGGTGCCCGACGGGCGGCATGGGACTACTTGCCCAGCGAGAACACGAAGAGTGCGGCGAAGACCAGATTGATGAAGTAGGCGGCCTCGCACAGACCCACGGTGAGGAACATGATGGTGGTCAGGCGACCCTGGGCCTCCGGCTGGCGGGCCACTCCGGCGATCGTCTGGCTACCGGCCAGGCCGTCACCGATGGACGCGCCCACGGCGCCTCCGCCCAGGGCCAGACCAGCGCCGACCATGGCACCGGCCAGCTTTACTGCACTCGCAATGTTCGGGTCTGCTGCCATTGGTGCTTCTCCTTGTTGAGGTTGTCGATGAGAGCGGTGGGATCGTCGTCGCGTCGCAGGACGCTAGTGGGCCACGTCGGGGGCCATGGCGGTGTCGAAGTAGAGGATGGTGAGCAGGGCGAAGATGAAGGCCTGAATGGCGCCGATCGCCATGTCGAAGACCTTCCACACCACGGTGAAGGGGGCCGACAGCACCGCGCCGATCGGCGCCGGCCCCAGCTTCCAGATCACCAGTGCGGCGAGCAGCGACAGCATGAGGCCGCCGGCGAAGAGGTTGCCGAAGAGACGGAGGGTCAGTGTCACCGGCTTGACCAGCTCGTCCACCAGGTTCATGAAGAGGTTGACCAGGAAGAGCTTCTTCGGGAAGGGGCGGGTGAAGTAGTGCTTGACGTACCCGCCGGCACCCCGGTTCTTGACGGCAGCCCGGTGCACCATGATGAACACGTAGAGGGCCATGGCCAAGGGCAGGTTGATGTCGCTGGTCGGAGCGGGCAGCACATCGAGCTTGCTGCCGATGCCGATCACCTCGAACAGGTTGCACGTGAAGATGAAGATGAAGAGCGTCAGGGCCAGCGGCACCACCTGCGCTCCCCGGGGTCCGATCGAGTCGTCGACCTGCTTTTGAACTGCCCCCACCGCCATCTCCCACAGGAGTTGGAACTTGCCGGGTACCCCGTTGGTGGCCTTCGCCCGCAGGGTCAGTCCCAGTGCGATGACCACCGCACCCGCGATGAGGGTGGCCCAGACGATGTCGACGTTGACGGTGAGGCCGAACACCTTGCGCTGCACGTGGTCGCCCACCGAGATGTCGATCCCGAGGAGTGGCGCGGCGAGGAGGTGCGAGGTGAGGAACATGGGGTCACCCACCTCCGGGGGTGTCGTCGGGGGTGTCGAGGGCAGGGCGGGCCTGCGCCGGGCGGACGCCGTCCTCGACCACGTTGGCGTTGATCACGTCGTCCACCGAGGTCATCGGCCCCGCCTTGGCCATCGATCGGGCCACGTTGGCAAGCAGGATGACCTGGAACGCCAGCAGGCCGAACAGCGCGCCGAAGCCGACGCTCTTGGAGGCGAAGAGGAGGCCAATGGTGATCGCGGTGATGATCCCCAGGCGGCCCAGGGTGTTGATAGCAAGGGGCCGCCGCTTGTTCTCGTCCTCGCTGGCGCTGACCTTGGCCACCGAGTTGCCGATCATCCGGAAGTTGAGCGTCCCGAGTGCCAGGCCGACGCAGGCGCCGACGCCGACCAGCGCCTTGTCGAAGGCGAACCCGGCGACCAGGGCGGCCAGGGCGGCCACCAGCACCGACGACACGGTACGTCGGGCGACATCGGGCACGTCCGGCAGTGAGAAGTGTGCGAACACGGCGCTCCCTACGCTCGCCGGGGCACGCCGGAAACGGCGGTCACAGGTACTCGCGGATGCGCGCCACGGCCATCAGCACCGCCGCCACCAGGCCCAGGCCCAGGCCGACCAGCGTGAAGAGCGGGGAGGTGTGTGCCCATCCGTCGATCAGATACCCGATACCGCCGGCAAGGAGCACGCAGAGCGCCGAGGCCACGCCCAGGGTGAGGAAGGCAACAGCCCCCGGACCCAGCGTGGGCCCGCGGTCCGCAAGGTCGGGCGGCTCCGGCTCCGGCTCCGGCTCCGATTCGGGAGGAGGGGTGGCGTCGTCCATGCTCGGGCCGTGCCGCGTCAGGAGATGTGGAGAGATGGTGCTTCACGGATCGATCCCGAATTCACGCAGTGGTTCGATTGCGGTAGCCGGTCCGGCAATTCGCCGAACGGGTGCCCTCCAGGTGGGCGAGATGCCAGCAATTCACGGGCTGCATCATCGCACTTTCGCGGCCATGGCGGCAAAACGCCGGAAACACGCCATTCACAGTTCTGCCGACGGCCCGGCCGTGGCCGGGAGAACCACGGAGGTGGGGACGGTGGGGTCGAGCCCAGGTGGTGCCTTGCCTGCGTCGCTCCCGTCGGCCTGCACCAGAGGGAGCTCGTCCTCCGGCCCGAGGCCGGACTCCTTGCGAAGGGACGGATGGAACAGTGTGTAGAGGACCACGGCGAGGGCCAGCACCCCGAAGGGGATGACGGCGTTCACGCTGGAGATGAAGAGCGGAAACAGGATGAACCCGGACAGCAGGGCTGTCCACGCCCACAGGATGAGCACGCTCCGGCGGTGCCCGTGGCCCAGGCGCAACAACCGGTGGTGGAGATGGTTCTTGTCCGGTGTGGAGAACCCGGTCCGATTGGCTGTCCGGCGCACGAGGGCGAACGCCATGTCGACGATGGGCACCCCGAGGATGAAGAAGGGGATGAACAGGGGGGCGAAGAAGAAGTAGGTCTGGCCGGTGTGTGCCGCCACCCCGCTGACCGGGCCGGTGGTCACCGCTCGGCCCCCGATCAACATGGTGGAGGCGGCCATCAGCAACCCCAGCAGCAGGGCACCGGCATCCCCCATGAAGATCTTGGCCGGGTGGAAGTTGTGGGGCAGAAAGCCGAGGCAGATGCCGCAGGTGACCACCGCGATGAGCGGGCCGATGTTGTCCGTGGGGAGCGTGCCCAGGTACTGCAGGTGGAGTCCGTAGACGGCAAGCGCCCCCGAGGCGATGGCCACCACTCCGGCGGCCAGGCCATCGAGCCCGTCGATCAGGTTGACCGCGTTGGTGATGGCGATCACCCACAATGCCGTCAGCAGGGGAGTCCACTCCGGCGACAGCTGTACAAGGCCGGCCAGGGGAACCTTGAACTGGAACCAGGTCACGCCCATGAAGTACAAGATGGTGGCCGCCAGCACCTCGCCGGCCACCTTGGCCGGGGCGGACATGTCCCGGAAGTCGTCGATTACCCCCACCACGAAGATCGCCGCCGCCCCGAGGATCAGCCCGAGCGGTTCCGAGGAGCCTCGGAACAGCACGCCGAGAGCGGGGATCGACGCCGCGACCGCCCAGGTGACCAGCATGGCCACGAACATGGCCACGCCACCCGCCTCGGGGGTCACCCGCTGGTGCACCTTGCGGTCATCGGGTTGGGCCACGTAGCCGATCTGCACGGCGATGCGTCTGGCGGGGAAGGTGAGGACCCACGACGACAGCGCTGCAACGATCAACAGGACGCCGTACCAGTTGAGCGGGACGATCGAATTCACCCGCTCGCCTGCTCCTCCGGCGTCACGCCCCGGCCAGTGTCGGATACGGCGGGAAGCCGAGGCACAGCTCGCGGACCTCGGCCCGCACCCGCCCGAGTTCCGCCTCGTCATCACGGTGCTGCAGGGTCCGGCCGATCAGCGCACCGATGACCTCCATCTCGGGCCGGCCCATGCCGGTCGTGGTCAGCGCCGCCGAACCCAGGCGCAGGCCCGAGGTGATGAACGGCGAACGCTGGTCGTCGGGGATGGTGTTGCGGTTGCAGGTGATGCCGGCCCGGTCGAGGACCTCCTGGGCCACCTTGCCGGTCAGCTCGGCGTCGAAGGTGCGCAGATCCAAGAGGACCTGGTGGTTCTCGGTTCCGCCCGACACCAGGCGGAAGCCCGCCTCTGCCAACGCCGCGCCGAGTGCGCCGGCGTTGGCCACCACCTGGGCCGCATAGGTGCGGAACTCCGAGCGGGACGCCTCGGCGAACGCCACCGCCTTGGCCGCGATCACGTGCTCGAGGGGCCCGCCCTGCAGCCCGGGGAAGACCGCGCTGTCCACCGCCTTGGCCAGCTCGGCGGTGGAGAGGATGGCGCCTCCACGCGGCCCCCGGAGCGTCTTGTGGGTGGTGAGGGTGACCACGTCGGCCACCCCTACGGGCGAGGGGTGGGCCCCGCCGGCGATCAGTCCGGCGGGATGGGCCGCATCGAACATGAACAGCGCGCCCACCGAGTCGGCGATCTCACGGAACGGCAGGGGGTCGATGATCCGGGAGTATGCGGTGGACCCGGCCACGATCAGCTTGGGGCGCTCCCGCCGGGCCACGTCGGCCACCTGGTCGAAGTCGATGATCTCGCCCGGCTTGTCGGGGTCGCCCGAGGCCGGCGACACCCCATAGGAGACGAAGCGCCACACCTTGGAGGTGATGCTGGCCGGCGAGCCGTGGGTCAGGTGTCCCCCATGGTCGAGACGCATCGCCAAAATGGTGTCGCCCGGGTCCAGAAGTGCCTGGTAGACGGCGAGGTTGGCATTGGCGCCGGCGTGGGGCTGCACATTGGCGTGCTCGGCGCCGAACAGCGCGGTCAGGCGGTCGCGGGCGAGGTTCTCGACCTCGTCGACGACCTGGTTGCCCCCGTAGTAGCGGCGGCCCGGGTATCCCTCGGCGTACTTGTTGGTGAGGATCGATCCGCTCGCCGCCAGCACCGCCGGCGAGGTGAAGTTCTCCGAGGCGATCAGCTGCAGCGTCGTGGACTGGCGCTCTGCCTCGCGACCCAGCAGGCGGCTCACCTCGGGGTCGTCGACCAACCAGGCATCGAAGGGAGATGCGGCGAATTGGCTACTCATGGTGTCGGCAGCTGCCTTTCGTGGTCTCAGGACACGACGCCGGACGGGGAGGCATCGTGACGCGCTGATTCATACTCGGAGATCTCGTCCCGTCGACGTTGGTGGCGGCCCGCCTCGAACTCGGTCGAGAAGAAGGCGTCCACCGCGTCCATGGCGACCGCGGTCCCGGTGGTCCTCCCGCCGAGGCAGATGACGTTGGCGTCGTTGTGGCGCCGGGCCAGCGCGGCGGTCGTCACGTCGTGGACCACGGCCGCCCGGATGCCGTCGACCTTGTTGGCGGCGATGCTGATCCCGATGCCGGTGCCGCAGATGCAGATGCCGCGGTCGGCCCGTCCCTCGGCCACCGCCCTGCCGACCGCTATCCCGAAGAGCGGGTAGTCGGCCGGCACCTCCGACGAGTCGGTACCCAGGTCGATCACCTGGTGGCCGGCGCCCTCCATGTGCTCGACCAGGGCTGACTTGAGTGCAAACCCCCCATGGTCCGAGCCGACTGCGATCCGCATGACCCCGAGTGTACCGAGGGCGAATCGGGCCTGAAGGCGCCACGGTACACTTGTCACCTTCGTGAGTATCGACCCCAACACTCCCGTCGTGGTGGGGGTCGGCCAGGTCAGCAACGGTCCCCACAGCGAGGGTGAGGGCTCGTTGGCCGACCGACCCGAACCGATCGGGCTGATGATCGAGGCCGTCGGCGCCGCCATCGAGGACTGCGACGGCGCGGCCCGCGGGGGTGCCGCTCCTGCTGGCCGCGCCCTGGTGCGGCGCGCCCGGTCGTTGCAGGTCGCCAACCCTCTGAGCTGGCACTACGTCAATCCGGGGGAGCTCGTGGCCGAGGCCATCGGGATGGAACCGGACCAGGTGCTGGTGACGACCACCGGCGGCAACAATCCCCAGCGCATGGTCAACGCCACCGCGCTGGCCATCGGCCGCGGCGAGCTGGACGTGGCCGTGGTAGTCGGTGCCGACTGCGTCTACACCCAGACCGCGGCTCGCCGGCACCCGGACCGGCCGGTCCTGCCGTGGACAGTGCAGCCCGCCGACACCGAGCGGGCGACGGTGTTCGGCAGCGACCGCCGGGGGACCACCCGGGCCGAGGAGGAGCGCGGACTCGACCTGCCCATCCACGTCTTCCCCCTGTTCGAGAACGCGCTGCGGGCCGAGGCGGGGCGCGGCCTCGACAAGCACCGCCTCCACATCGGGGCCCTGTGGTCACGCTTTTCGGAAGTGGCGGCGGCCAACCCCCATGCCTGGCTGCGCGACGCCCGGACCGTCGACGAGGTCACCACCGCGTCGGATACCAACCGGATGATCGCCTACCCCTACACCAAGCTGCTCACGGCCAACATGCAGGTCGACCAGGGGGCGGCCGTAATCATGTGCTCGGCCGCGGCGGCCGAGGCCGCCGGCGTCCCCCGCGACCGATGGGTCTTCCCGCTGGCCGGAGCGGATGCCGAGGACCACTGGTTCCTCTCCCACCGGGCCGACTTCCACTCCTCTCCGGCCATCCGGCTGGCCGGAGCCTCCGCCCTGTCGCTGGCCGGCGCGAACATCGACCAGGTGGCCCATCTGGACCTCTACTCGTGCTTCCCCTCGGCGGTGCAGATCGCTGCGGCAGAGCTCGGACTGCCCGACGACGACCCGGCCCGGCCCCTGACCGTGACCGGCGGGCTCACCTTCGGAGGTGGCCCCGGCAGCAACTACGGCACCCACGCCCTTGCCTCGATGGTGACCACCCTCCGGTCGGATCCCGGCTCACTCGGCCTGGTCACCGGGCTCGGTTGGTACATGTCCGCCCACAGCGTCGGCATCTTCGGCACCGAGCCAGGACCGGTGCGCGTCCCCGACGGCGGCACGGCCCGCCTGCCCGACGACACCGTCGTGGAGACGGCCGGCGGGTTCTCGTGGGCCGATCCCCAGGCCGGCGTGGGCTCACTGCCCCAGTGCTCGCCCGATGCCGGCACCCAGGGTGAGGTGACCGTCGAGACCTACTCGGTCGCCTACGGCCGGGCAGGGTCGCCGGAGCGTGCGGTCGTGGCCTGTCGCACCCTCGACGGGCTCCGGGCCTGGGCCAACGTCACCGACCCGGACCATCTGGCGGTGCTGGTCACCGAGGAAGGGTGCGGACGGCTGGGCACCCTCCGGGGTGACGGCGAGATCGACCTCCGCTAGGTACGGCGAGCCGAGCTGACCCCAGCCGACCGTGGGCACCGATGCTCAGGTAGGCGATGGCTCCACCGAACGGGGTGGCCGCGCGTCGGGCTCTCGGTAACGGTGCCGGAAGGCGGCGTAGGCGAACGGGCCGGCCATCATCGGCACCCAGTAGGACGCCAGTCGGTAGGCGAGGGTGGCCAACACCGCCTCGGCGCCGCTGAGGCCGGCCAGCACCAACAGCCCGCTCAGGCTGGCCTCGACGATGCCGAGCCCGCCCGGGGTGATCGGGACAAGGCCGATCACGCCGGCCACCGCGTAGGCAAGCAAGATGAGTGAAGGGCGCGGGTGGCTCCCCACGGCCCGCACGCAGAAGAGCAGGCACAAGAAGTCGAACCCCAGACGGCCGCCCGAGAGCAGGCTGGCCTTCCACCACTGTTGGCCGAGCACGGCCCGGATGAGGTTGCGCTGCTCCACCAGGCGCTCGGGGAGGCCGGTGATCGGCTCCCGCTTGCGGAGCACCCGGTTGCGGAGGGCCTGGGCCACGCGACCGGCAAAGGTGAGCGGCGCGTCGATGGCCATCACCACCACGCCGAACCCGACGAAGAGGAAGAAGCCGGCGGCGCCGATGATGGCTGCATCGGACAGGCCGGCGCTGACCGGAGAGCCGAACAGCACCACCGGGAGCACGAACACCGGAAGAGCCAACAGGCCTCCGATGCCGAGGAACGCGAAGGCGGTCAGGCCTCCCACTGCCTCGGTGGCGTCCATCCCGCTCACCGCCAGCATGCGGAACTGCACGGCGGCCCCGGCCGCTGCGCCACCGGGCACGATCAGTGAGATGGCATTGCCCGACAGTTGGGCGGTGATCACCGAAAACCACGCCTTGGTCCGCAGGGCGATGCGCTGCAGCGAGAACGTGCAGGCGAAGTGGGCCACCTCGGCCACCACCGCCGGTATGAACCAGAGCAGGTTGAGCGTGACCAGCCGGGGCCACGAATGGAGCACGGCCAGCACGCTCGGTGCCACCAGGTAGAGCGCCACGCCCGCGACACCGACGACGATCGACCGCCTGACCACGGACTTCCACCGGATCGGCAGTTCCTGCTGTTCCTCGAACTGTGCCTCGAACGATCGGGATCTCGGATCCTCGGCGGGGCTCGGGACACCGTTCACTCGATCAATCTCCACCCATCGGGTCGCGCACGGCCGGCATTGCGGTCGCTCAGTCCTCCGCCAGCCCCATCACCGCAGCCAGCACGATGTTCGCTCCGCGGATGTCCCCCGCCAGCCCGCTCTCCATCCGGTTCATCACGTAGCTCACGGTCAGCTGGGTCTCCTGGTCGATGACGATGAGCGAGCCCCCGTAACCGCCCCAGAAGCAGGCCCTGGGACCGATCGGCATCATCTCGGTGCTCAGCCCGTACCCCATGCCGAACCTGCAGGGCATGTCGAGGACGAGGTCCTGGCCGTTGGACTGCTCGTCGAAGATGGCGTCGCACCCTTCGGCGGACAGCAGGCGCACGCCCCGGGCCTCCCCGCGCCCGGTGATGATCGACTGGATGAGGGCCACCGACCGGGCGTTGCCATGCCCGTTGGCGGCGGGGATCTCCGCCCTGCGCCACCACTCGTTGTGTGGATAGGTCGCGTCGAGGAGCGGATTGGTCATGGCCCGGATGGCGAACTCGGAGGGGTTCAGGGTCTCGAGGTCCAACGGGGGCGGGGGGATCACCATCGATACCCGGGCGTCCTCGGAGGCGGGCAGGCCGATGGAGAAGTCGGCGCCCAGTGGGCCGGCCACCTCACTGGCGAACCAGTTCCCGATGGACACTCCGGTGATCCTCCGCACCACCTCGCCGATCAGGTAGCCCTGGGTGACCGCGTGGTACCCCGAGGCGGTGCCCGGTTCCCACCACGGCTCCTGGGCGGCCAACAAGGAGGTGCACTTCTCCCAGTCGGCCAGGTCCTCGGGTTCGAGGTGCTCGGTCCACCCCGGCAGCCCGGCGGTGTGGCTCATCAGGTGGCGGACCTCGACCCCCTCCTTGCCCCGGTCCGCGAACTCGGGCCAGTAGTTGGCCACCGGGGCGTAGAAGTCGAGCTCCCCGCGGTCGGCCAGCATGAGCGCACACAGGAAGGTCATCGTCTTGGTGGTCGACCACACGTTGGCGAGCGTGTCCTTCTGCCAAGGCGCCGAGTGGCACTCGTCCACGAACCCCCCCCAGATGTCCACCACCGGCTCGCCCTCGAGGAAGACGGCCACCGATGCCCCCACATCGGTGCCGGCATCGAGGCTCGCGGCCAGTGTGTCGGCCACGCCGTCGAATCGTCGGTCCCAACTTCCTTCGATGTCGGCCATGCCCATCTCCCTCCCGTTCGCACTCGTCGACCACGATCATTCCACGGGTGCTCGGTCCCGGGCGCTCGTGGGCACCGTCCCCACCCCACCCAGGGGTGTCCCCACCCCCACCGCGACACCCGGGCCGGCATCGGACGGAGGGTGGGATAGAATTGAGGGCCGTGGACACGGGCCCGTCGGGAGGTGAGGAGACCGCGGTGTCGTCAGCCGACGGTGACCACCACCGGGTGGTGATCGTGGGGGCGGGCTTCGGCGGCATCGGCGTGGCCATCCGGCTCCAGCAGGAGGGCCCCCACGACGTGGTGATCCTCGAGAAGGAGGACGACCTGGGCGGGGACCTGGTACGTCAACACCTACCCGGGGTGCCAGTGCGACGTTCCGTCACTGCTGTACTCGCTGGCGGTGGCGCCCAACCCGAACTGGAGCCGCACTTTCGCCCCCCAAGCCGAGATCGAGGAGTACCTGCGGGCCGTGGCGGACCGGCACGGCGTCAAGCGCCTCATCCGGTTCGGCACCGAGCTGGACGAGGCGCGCTGGGATGCCGCTGCCGGCCGCTGGGTGCTCGAGACCGCAGGGGGACAGCTCACCGCCGATGTGCTCGTGGTGGCCACCGGCCCGCTCAGCACGCCCTTCCTTCCGGCCATCACCGGACTCGACCGGTTCGCCGGGACGGTCTTCCACTCCGCCCGGTGGCGCCACGACCACGCCCTGGCCGACAAGCGGGTGGCCGTGATCGGCACCGGTGCCTCCGCCATCCAGTTCGTGCCGAAGATCCAGGGCGCGGTCGAGCGGCTCACGGTGTTCCAACGGACACCACCGTGGATAGTTCCCCGTCCGGACCGTGCGTTCGGACCGTGGGAGACCCGGCTGTTCCGCCGCCTGCCGTCGGCCATGCGACTGGTGCGGGCCCGCATCTACTGGTCACGCGAGGCGATGGTGGTGATGTTCGCCAAGTACCCCCGCCTCGCCCGCTACGCGGCCTCGGAGGCGAAGCGCCATCTCGAGGGACAGGTGGGCGACGCCGAGCTCCGTACCAAGCTGACCCCGGACTACCTGTTCGGCTGCAAACGGGTGCTGCTCTCCAACAACTACTACCCGACCCTGTGCCAGCCCAATGTGGAGGTGGTCACCGACGCCATCTGCGAGGTCCTCCCCCACGCCATCGTCACCGAAGCGGGCGACGAGTACCCGGTCGACACCATCATCCTCGGGACCGGGTTCGAAGCCGCCGAGCCGCCGATCGCCCGGCGGATCCGCGCCGCCGACGGGCGCACCATGCGAGAGCACTGGGACGGGAGCGCCCAGCCCTACCTCGGTTCCACCGTGGCCGGCTTCCCCAACCTCTTCCTCGTCACCGGCCCGAACACCGGCCTGGGGCACTCGCCGATGATCTTCATGATGGAGTCGCAGATCGCGGTAGGGACCGCCCTCTCGGGCGGCCCCCCGCACAGATCCCAGCGTGCGGCACTACCGCACTGGGCTCCTGCCTCGGGTGATGGCGTCGAAGC
>JADGOE010000115.1 GCA_017883135.1 Acidimicrobiales bacterium | reverse complement strand
TCCACTCTTGTTTCAACTACTCCAGCTACCACCCCGGCCGCTGGATAGTCCTGATGGTCGGTACCTCTTGCCGTGTTCGGTAGCGAGTTCGCGCTTGACTAGCTCCCGTAGGGCCCGGTCGTGCGTGTTGCAGTTCCGCCAGATGATGTGGCGGCGGATCAGGGAGGCTTGCTCTTCGGGATAGGGGTATCCCACTCGTGCCGATCAGCCGCAGCTTGATAACCGCTGCTGACCCGGCGTTGTGGGACACCTTCGATGTGCGGTCGGACGGGGATGTTGGGGTACTTGTGATCGCGCCTTCGGATCATCTTCAACCCGATGAACGCATACGCTGTAGTGATGCCGATCACTGGAGAGTACAAGCCGAGCTCGTGGGACTGGGTCCGGGACCAGGTCGCCGAATACGAGGCGTCCGGCGGTCAACGGGCCAACACGCTGATGGATACGGGTCTGCCGATCATCGTGCTGACCACACGGGGCAACAAGAGCGGAAAGGTCCGCAAGATGGCCCTCATGCGCGTCGAGTACGAAGGCGAGTACGCCCTCGTCGCTTCCCAGGGCGGGATGCCGACAAACCCCTCCTGGTATTACAACCTCGTTGCCGACCCGTCGGCTCTCGTGATCCAGGATGGCGCTGAGCCCCACGACTATGTCGCTCGCGAGGTCACTGGCGACGAGAAGGCGGTCTGGTGGGAGCGGGCGGTTGCTGCATACCCGCCATACGCCGAGTACCAGGCCGCCACCACGCGGGTCATCCCGGTGCTAGTTGCCCGGCGGACCGACGCATAGGGCCGAAGTACGCAGCTCGGTTCAACAGCCTGGTTGTTTGAACGAGCCTCAGGTGTACCGTCCTGCCCCACCCCCGGTCAGTTTCAAAGTCCGGCCGGGATGCCGAGTAGGTCGAGGGTGAGATCTGGCTGACGGGCGAGTTGGCGGGTCGCCGCTGCGATGTTGACAGTTCGGTAGGTGGCGTGACGGATGATGCCGATCGCCAAGTTCCGCAGGGTTGCGAGGATGCGAGGGAGCGTCCCAGTTCGGATTTGGGATCTGTCCTCATCGAACGTGACATCGCGGACCCAGTGCAGGCTCTCGATCGACCAGTGGCCTCTGGTCAGTCGGAACAGGTGGTCGATACTCGCGTCGTCGGCAGCGAGGTCGGTGACGTAGAAGCGGGTCTCGATGCTGATGCGGACGTCAGAGAGGGTGGAGGACTCTCGCTCGACGATGATGAAGCGGCGCGCATGAGGGAATCCCACTGGATTCGGGACCGGTGCGCTCCACACCCGATGGCGGTCGATGCGGCCGTGGCCGCGCACAGCGCTCACATATTCCGGTTGGTCGAAGTCGATCCCGTCGTATGCCTCGATTGCTGCGTCGAAGAGCCGCGGCTGGTTCGCTTTCACGCCCCAGATGTAGTGACCACCGCGGCCGACGACGAACTCTGCGGCCTTTCTCTGGGTGTGCAGCGCATCTGCGGTGACGACCGTGCCCGCAAGAGCAAGGGGTTCGAGCAACGGAGCGAAGGCGAGGATCTCGTTCGTCTTGTCGTTCTCGACGTTGCGTTGGCCGATCACCATCCCGGTGTCGTGACGCAGCGCGGCCAGCAGCTGGACCTGGGTGCCGTCTGTTCGCCTCGCGCCTCGCACCGTCTTGCCGTCGACCGCGATTCCGACCAGGTCGGCTCCCGCACCAGGGTCACCATCACGACCATCGCCGTCGACGTTCGAGGCGGTGGTGTCGGAGTCGTCGCCGACATCGGAACCCGTTGTGCCTGCGCGCACGGATCTCCGCCCCCTGCGATCTGCCTGTTCGCCAGCCCAGGTGTTGACGATGAGGTCGAGCTCGTCTGGGTCGACCGACATCGCGGCCCTGCGGATCGTCGCATAGGAAGGCGGTATCCGGAGCCCGGTGTGCGGCGAGATCCTTGCCCCGAGGCGGGTGAGGACCTCCTGGGACGAGCTGTCGCACCATTCACTGAGCGCGACCAGGCTCTTGTGGCCTGCAAGGGTGGCACAGGCGATGAGCACCAGCGTGGTGGCAAAGCCGTGGCGGACGCCTCGTCTGCGGCGCGGATCGGTGATGGTCTCGAGGCGTTCGATCAGGCTCTCGAGGTCAGCGGTGTTGAAGTCGATCAGTGCCACCGGGCTCCTTGGGTCAGCCGACATGAGCGGATGGTCGAACGTGCCGCTAAGCACCTCGACGCTCTTTCGGTGCAGCGCTCTCACGTAGACGTCTTTGATCTGGCCGTGGGCGATGTAGCGACCGGACCTGCGCCCATAGCCCTGGGTCTCGCCGAGGCGGAGGAACGACGAGGCGCCGTAACAGGTCCCGAGGTGGCGGGATGGATCAACGAACGTCTCGACGAGTAGGACCGGGTGGCCCCACGCAGCGACCCAGTCCGTGCTCAACCGCCGCAGTGTCCTGCTCATCACCGCGGACGCGGTGTTCTGGCGTCGCCCTGCAGGCAGCACGCAGAACCGTTGGTTCGACGCGACGAAGCGGAGCCTGCGCAACTGGATCTCTTGGGACCACCCGATGAAGCGGTCACGGGGTCCGCACGACAGCGCAGGCGACGCGAACCCGAGGAGTGCGACCCACTCGCCCGATGCGTCGGTCGCGACGTAGCGCATGACTTCGCCGACCATCCGGTGGCCCAGCCAGTGGTGCTCGTCGAGCTCCGCGTCGAACCGAGGCCCCTCACCAAACCCGATCGGAGCGACGCTCAGGCCCTCGAACCACGCATCTCGCACCCACCACAAGTAGCAGCACGACCACGCTTCACGCCAATCCGGTCGCGACGCCGCAGGTCACAGCCATGCGTCCTCGACTATGAAAAGGCCGTGGTGCCGGGAGGCACGATCCTTGTGTTCATGCTGACGCTCCATTTGAGACAGCGGAAGTGCCAAAACGCCCTATTGGGAGTGGCGAGGGACGTCAGCGCACCCCGATTCGGCGTACTGCGTCATCAAGGCCGTACAGAATGCCGCGCCAGAACGACGGGCGCCACCTCCCGAACCTCAGCGCAGAACGGCACCTCGGGCGTGCTCGCGGGCGGCAAGCACGCTCGGCGTCGGGCAGTACGCGGCACGCAGCAAACCGGTGTTTAGGGGCAGGCATTAGGGTCCCGATCGAGCATGATTTGACGCATGGACCTCAAAGAGGGACTGGTTTCCAGCGAATGGCGGCCTGGCCGTGTGGCCGAACACGACCTCGCCCAACGGCGGAGCGCCGCTCGATGGCCGTTGTCCGACGGTACGTTCACAGGGCACCAGGGCAATAGGGCTGGGGTGAAATGCATCCTGTTCCTTCGTGCCGTGGGGCGCGCTCGGACGAGGTGCCTGTCGGCGGCGCCGACGAGTGACATCCGGGATAGCGCTATGCAGCAGCTGGGGCGATGCTGACCTCGAAGCCGAGGTCTTCGATCCTGCGCTGGAGCCGCTTCGCCTCAACCGCTGGATCGTGTCGGAGTTCGAAGAATCGAGCACCGGGGTCGTCATAGAGGGCACCGTTGGTGAGGAGGTGCCAGGAGACGTCCAAGATGGAGTGGGCAACCGCGATGGTTGCCTTGTTGGACCCTCTCCGTCGGGCGAGTCTGGAGTACTGGGCGGAGAGGTAAGTGCCCTTGGTACGTGACGCCCCCCTGGCTGCTTCGACGAGTGCACGCTGCAGCCAGGTCGAACCTTTTCGCGTGCCGGCGGGGTGCCGCTTCCCGGCTGACTCGTGACTGGCCGGGGCCACCCCGGCCCATGCACACAGGTGCCCCGAGGTCGGGAATCGGGTCATGTCGACCCCCATCTCGGAGATCATCACCTCGGCGGTGGTTCTCGACACCCCGGGAATCGAGCACAAGATGGTGACCGCCGACTCAAAAGGACACAGGCGTTCCGTCACGTCGGCCGTGAGGGTAGCGATGGAGCGATCCAAGAAGTCGATGTGCTCGATCACCTGGTGGCAGACGAGGGCATGGTGGGAGCCGAAGCGGCCGCTGAACGCTTCTTCGAGCTGGGGAATCTTGGCTCGCAAACGCGACTTGGCCATCTGGGCAAGGACCGCTGGGTCCCGCTCGCCGTCGATCATCGCCTCGATCATCTCCCGCGACGACTGGCTCCAGACCTTCGACGCCACCGAGGACAACTTGATGCCGGCGTCCTGGAGGGTCTTCTCCAGGCGCTGGATCTCCTTGACTCGGGCTTCGACCTGGGTCTTTCGGTAGCGGGTGACATCGCGAAGCTCTCGAATCTCCGGCGGAGGCACGAAACTCGGGCGCACCATCCCGTGGGCTGCGACATCGGCCAGCCACTCGGCGTCAGAGAGGTCGGTCTTGCGTCCCGGCACGTTCTTCACGTGCTGTGCGTTGCAGAGCCACAGCTCG
>JADGOE010000061.1 GCA_017883135.1 Acidimicrobiales bacterium | reverse complement strand
CGGAACCGTCGGTCGTCGGGGGCGGTGCCAGCCTCGTCGCCGGAGGCGAGGAAGCGTTCATCGGCGACCGGCGTCTCTTGCAGTGTCAACCTTCCCCCACCCTCCCAGCGGAGACACTATCTTTCCACGGTCTCTTCTTGACACCTTCAGACCGCTCTTTCGCCCCAGGGGACTCCGTGACCGCCCGATCCAGATTCGGTTACAGACATCCGCCACTCGGATCCGTCGGTTTCAACGCCGCCTTGGACCCCTATGCCATCAGATGCGCGCGCCGACAACAGGTGGGCGCTCCACTATCTCTGGCCAGGTTGACGAGCTGATCAGTCATGGGTCGAACATGGTGGCGTCATGTATCCCATGCCGGCTGCGGGCGCACGGTAACGAGCAGAATGGCGTGGATCTCGACAGATCCTGTGTCGTAGTCGATCACGGGAAAGGAGGCGATGACCTCGTTGAGAATCGCCGCAGCATGGACCACGGTGGTGGTGAGATTCGCTGTGCAGTGGTGCCGCTAGGCAGTCTTCGCGGTCAGGTCGTAGACGGTCACCCCGTCGACGGTCTTTGCCGTGAAGTTGGCCGCAACCCAGGAGGCGATCTGCGACGACGGTGACGAACCAGACGCACCCAACCCGCCGAACCCACGACCACCACCGATGAAGTAGTGGATCCGTCGTTGGGCCACGTACTCCTCGAACTGGGCAAGCGTGGGGGACGGATCGGTCCCGTTGAAACCGCCGATGGACATGACCGGATCATCAGTGGCCAGTTGATAGCCCGACGCGGAGTTCGAACCGGTGGTGGCTGCCACCCACGAGTAGTTGGATGCGTTCTTGGCGAGCAGAGCAGTCAACTGCTTTCCGGGGGTAGACCCATTGAGGAGGCCGCCGGCATTGCCGCCGCCGAAGCGACCCACCCTGCCTCCGAATCCGCCGGCCCCGCGGGGGAACCCGCCGGCACCGAACCCGCCGGCCCCGCCTCCGAACCCACCGTTCCCGATCCCGCCGGCCCCACCGGGGAACCCGCCGGCCCCGCGCCGCAGGCCGCCCGGCGGGATCCTCAGCCCGTTGGGAAGCTTGGACCCATTGGGGAGGGTGAAGCCGGGCGGCAAGGTGATCCCGTTGCGCCCACCGGTGCCTGCGAACGCACGGAAGCCACCTGGGCCACCGAAGCCGCCCCCACCTTGGATGGCCGGTCCTGCAGAGGGAATGGCACCGCTACTCGGGGTCGCCGCGGTGGTGAGCGAGTAGGCGGCCGGACCGGCGATGATCGAGGTGATCCCGAACCCGGCGATGCCGGCGGCCAGCAGGCCGCGTGCCTTGGGAACCAGAGCGATGCCGAGTGCGGCCAGAACTCCGAGCACGAGGATCACCCACCGCAGTGCCGGGTACCACTGCGGACTCCACCCGAGGATCACGAACGCCCACGCGATGCTGACCAGGATGGCGGCGGCAAGGGCCAGCCGGGGGAAGATCTCACTGCGGCGCAGCCAGAGCACCGAGGCCCCCATGCCCACCAGGGCACCGATGGCAGGGGCCAGGGCAACCGTGTAGTACGGATGGATGATGCCGTGGGCGAAGCTGATCGTGGCCCCGGTCAACAGCAGCCATCCCCCGAAGACGAGGAAGCCGGCCCGCACCCGATCGCTCCTCGGGGCACGGCGGGTCAGCCATAACGCAGCGACCAGGCCGATCAACGCACCGGGGATCAACCACGAGACCTGTCCCCCCATCTCCCTCAGGAACAGGCGGTCCCACCCGGTCGGGCCCCACGCGCTGGCGCCCGCACCGCCTCCGAGTCTGCCTCCGCCGACGCTGCCGGTCTCGTTTCCGGTCAGCCGACCGAATCCGTTGTAGCCGAAGATGAGGTTGAGGAGGTTGTTGTTTGTGGAGCCACCGATGTAGGGCCGGTCTGCGGCAGGCGTCAGTTCCACTGCGGCCACCCACCAGCCGGCCGACACCACCAGCGCGATACCGGTGTAGACCAGCTGCACCACCCGCTGCCCGAGCTTGGGCGGTCCGGCCAGCAGGTAGGCGAGTGCCAGCACCGGTATCAGGATCAACGCCTGCATCATCTTGGTGATGAAGCCGAACCCGATCAGGGCTCCCGCCAAGACCATCCATCGGGTGCGCCCGTTCTCGATGGCCCGAATGGTGGCATAGGCGGCGCCGGTCAGCACCAAGGTCAACAGTGCGTCGGGATTGTTGAACCGGAACATCAAGGTGGCCACGGGCGTGAGGGCCACCACCGCCCCGGCCAGGATCGCCGCTCCTGGGGCGAACCACCGGCGTACGCATGCATAGAGAATGCCGACGGTGGCCACACCTTCGAGGGCCTGGGGCACCAGGATGCTCCACGAGTTGACGCCGAAGATGCGCGTCGAGATCTCCATTACCCACAGGGAGGCAGGCGGCTTGTCGACGGTGATGAAATTGGACGCGTCGAAGGAGCCGAAGAAGAAGGCCTTCCAGCTCTTCGTGCCGGCCTGGACAGCGGCGGAGTAGAAGCTATTGGCCCAGCCGGACCGACCGAGGCCCCAGATGTAGAGGAACCCGGTGCCCACCAGCAGTGCCACCAAGGCGGGGCGAACCCATGCCGGATCCTCTGGCCGTCCCCGGACCAGGTGCTTGGGCCAACCGGAGGGGGGCGCCGGGGTCGGCGGATTGGTGAGACTCGGGTCGGCGGAAGCCGGGCTCGCCAGCGTCCCGTAGGTCGTCGGATCGTCGGTGAGCGCATCGACGACCACGGCAGCGCCGGCCAGTGGCGCCGACGCCTCCAGCAGCCCGGAATCGCCAGTCAGATGAATGTCGGTCATCGGAGAGTCCTTGTCATCACTTCTTCTCGATCTACTTCGTTGCGGTGCTTGCCTGGGGCGAGCATCCCGTCGACCGGCATCAGGTGGGTCCCGAAGGCCGGGCGGAAGACCCAGGTCCGCAGGATTCCGAACCTGATCACTGCGGCACCGACGTTTGCGATGGTGACAGCGCACAGTTCGGGCAACAGCGATGTGAGTCCGAGGGCCCGGGTCGCAGCCAGGGCTGCGGTGGTGAAGAGGAGACTTGTCCCAAGTAGGGCGGCGGCTGTTGCCGCCCGGTGACGGCGATCGAGACCGTGCCGGGCGGAGCCGGCCATGCCCCGGTGGGCAGCGGTGTTGCCCAGGCTGCAGAGGCCGATGGCCACAGCGTTGGCGACATAACTGCCGAGGTCGGGTTCGAGCGCGGCGAACAGTCCCACGTAGGCAAACGTGCTGACTGCACCGACACCGGCAAACCGGAACAGCTCGTCGGCGAAGACCTCCTGGTCCGGTGCCCCGGTGCCCGAACCCGCCCCGGTAGCAACGTGTGTCCGGCCTCCACCGATGTGCGATCCAGCGCCAGCGCTGCCGTTGCCATTCGGCGTGGCCGCACCGGCGTTGCCGGTTCCCTCCGTACCGTCTCTGGCCGCAACAGGTCGGGCCGGTCGAAGTACGGCCCGCTGTCTCGACGCGGGACCCAGCATCCGCCAAACACCTTGCAGATCCATCAGCGCGGTGTGGGCCACCTCGACCCGCGAATCGATGTCGTCGACCCAGTCGACGGGCACTTCGTGGATCCGGAGCCCGATCCGCTGGGCAGTCACCAGGAGCTCCGTGTCGAAGAACCAGGCATCATCCTCCACCAGAGGAAGAAGTTCGGCGGCCACCTCGCGTCGCATGGCTTTGAAGCCGCACTGCGCATCGGTGCACGTGCTGCGGAGCGCGGTCCGGAGCAACAGGTTGTAGCCACGCGAGATGAACTCGCGACGGGCACCCCGCACCACATGCGCTCCTGGGGCGAGACGGCTGCCGATGGCCAGGTCGCTATGGCCGGACAGGAGGGGTGCGACGAGTGGGAGCAGGGCATCCAACGCGGTGGCTAGGTCCACGTCCATGTATGACACGACCGAGGCGGTGCTTTCGGACCATGCGGCCCGAAGGGCGTGCCCTCGGCCTTTTCGGTCGAGATGGATGGCCCGCACGCGGGGAAGGGTGGCGGCCAGGTCGGTGGCGATCCGCCATGTGTCATCGGTGCTGGCGTTGTCAGCGATGACGATGGTGGTCACGAACGGAAACGACGTGTCGAGGAAGGAGCGCAGCTTGGTGATGCTCGGTGCCAGTTGTTCGTCCTCGTTGTGGACGGGAATGACGATGTCCACGTCGGATCCGCCCAGATCCTCGCCGTGGCGTGTGTGTGGGAGTCGGACGGCGCTCATGGGTGCCACTGTGCAGGACGTACTTCGGACAAGGATGAGAACCACCTGTGGGGTTCTTGAGGATGCCCGAGTGCCTCTTCCAGCCGAGCTACGCGTGCCCGGTTCGTGCCTCGGGTGCTCACGGTGCTCATGGTGCGGGCCAGGGGCCAGCGGCGGTCGGTGCGGCCGGGTCGGCCGGGTCGGCCGGGTCGGTTCCGCCGGCACTGTCCCCCGCACTGTCCTCGGCCCCTTCAGGAGGCACGACGGGAAGGTGCACGGTGAAGGTGCTTCCCGACCCGATGCGACCTTCCGCGGACACGGAGCCCCCGTGTGCGGCCACGATGGCGCTCACGATCGACAAGCCCAATCCGGATCCTCCGTGTGCACGTGACCGGCTGGGGTCAGAGCGGTAGAACCGTTCGAAGACGTGCTCAGCCTCCTCGGGCTCCATGCCCGGTCCGCTGTCCGCTACCGCGATCGTCACGCCCGCGGCGTCCCGGGTGAGGGTGACCTGGGCAGCGGTGCCGGCGGGGGTATGGGCGCGCACATTTCCCAGCAGGTTGTCGATCACCTGGCGCAAGCTGGTGGCGTCGCCCATCACCTCGATGGGCTCGGACGCCCTGAAGGTCAGCGGCCACCGGGGTCCCACGGTCGATGCGGTGTGCACGGCATCCGCGCACAGGGCGACCAGGTCCACCGAGTGCCGCTCCATCGGACGTCCCTCGTCCAGTCGGGCAAGCAACAGCAGATCGGCCACGAGGTGCTCCATCCGGGAGGTCTCGCTGCGGATCCCACCCATCAGCCGCTCGAGATCCTCCTTCTGTTCGGAGGCGCCGCGCCCGAACAGCTCCGCGTAGGCGGAGATGGCGGAGATCGGTGTCCGGAGCTCATGGGACGCGTCGGCCACGAAACGGCGCAGCTGTGCCTCGGAGGCCCGAAGGCGGCGCTCCGACGCAAGCCGTGCGCTGAAGGCGGACTCGATCCGCGAGAGCATCACGTTGAGCGTGCGGGCCAGACGGCCCACTTCGGTCGAGTCGTTCTCGCCCGGGACCCGCTCGGTCAGATTGCCGGCGGCGATCGACACCGCCGATCGCTCCATGTCGCGCAAGGGGCGCAGTCCGAGGCGGACCAACCAGAGGCCGCCGAGAAGCGCGACCACCACCGCCCCACCGGTGACTGCCAATTCGATGAGCAGAAGATGGTGGAGCGTGCTGCCGGTGTCACCCAGTGGTTGGGCCACGATCAGGTAGTTCCCGTTGCTCAGCGTAGAGGCCCGGACCCGAAACGTTGGGCCGTCAGCCTTTGTGGAGGGCGCATCGAAGTAGGCGACCCTGGTGCCGTCCGGGGCAGTCGAAAAACCGGTGATGGTCTGCGGGATCTGCGGGGTGTAGGCGGTTCCTTCCGCATATGCCGGGCAGCTCTGGGAGCCCACTACGCCTCCCGAGTGCGAACGCACCTCTACGGCAGGGATCTGGATGCCGTTGGAGGGAGGACCGCTGTCTGGTTCCAGTGGGGAGCCCACCGCACTACCGCCTCCGGGTTGCAGCTGGCCGGGGGCGGGACAACGGGTGATCACCTCGCCGAGGTTGAGCGCGCGCTCGTAGCCACCGTGCGACGCGTCGAGCTTCTGGTCGACCTGCTGGTAGAGGAACGATTCCAGAGCGGAGTAGGTGACGACGTCGGCGATGGACAACGCCACGAGGGCGATGACGCCGATGGCGACCAACAGTCGGCTCCGCAGGGACATCGACTACTCCGCAGCGGGCTCGCGCAGTGCGTACCCGACCAGACGAACGGTGTGGATGACCGGGGGACCGACCGCCTCGAGCTTCTTGCGGAGGTAGCTGACGTAGGTCTCGACCACGTTGCCGTCCCCGCCGAAGTCGTAGTGCCACACGTGGTCGAGGATCTGGGACTTGGACAGGACATGGCGCGGGTTGAGGAGGAAGAAGCGCAGCAGGTTGAACTCGGTAGCCGTCAGGGAGATGGGCTGGCCGGCCCGGGTCACCTCATGGGCGCTCTCGTCCATCTGGATGTCGGCGAAGCGGAGGATGCCGTCATCGTCGGGCTCGCTGCCGATGCGCCGGAGGATGGCGTGGACCCGGGCCACGATTTCGGCCAGGGCGAACGGCTTGGTGACGTAGTCATCACCACCGACGGTGAGGCCGGCCACCTTGTCCTCGATGGCGTCTCGGGCGGTCAGGAAGAGGATCGGCACCCTGATGCCGTCGGCCCGCAACCTCCGGGTGACCTCCAGCCCGTCGAGGTCGGGCAGCATCACGTCGAGCACGATCAGGTCCGGGGGGCGCTCCTGGGCGGCGGAGAGAGCAAGACGTCCGTTGACCGCTTCTTCGACATCGAATCCTTCATAGCGGAGTGAGGTGGCCACGGCATCGACGATGGACGGCTCGTCGTCGACGACCAGGATGCGCTGGCTGCGGGTGGGCTCCACGTGCTCCTCCTCATGCGATGTCCGCACCGCTTGGGCTGCGGGTTCCCTCCAGCATCGCGCCGGGTTTTGGATGTTGGGTGTGATCCACCTGTGAGCCGGCTGTGACACGCCGGATCCACTTGTGCACGATTTCACAGGTGGTTCTCAGCTGACGTGACGCTGACTCTGCAACTCAACCTGTCCAATGGGTTCACCGAGGCGGAGCGACCAGGCCATGCAGTCCGGCGATCGAGCAACCGCCCGTCTTCCCAATCTGAATCCGAAAGGTCACAACATGGCAACCCGACCCCACAAGCACCCCCGCTCGAGTTGGAGAACCATTCAGTCGAGAGATCGGGCGCTGAACCGGGTCCGACGGCTCACCACGTCGATCGGCATCGCTGCCGCGGGCGGCACCGTCGGCCTCGGAGTTCTGGTCGCTTCGGAGGCCACGGTCTACACGTCGGCGATCACCAGCCCGGCCACCTCCACGACGTCGGGATCCTCGACCAGCACCGCCCCGAGCACCAGCACGACACCCACCGCGGTTTCGGGACAGTCGTCCACAGGATCCACTGCGACGGCCTCGGCGCCCGCGACCAGCACGACACCCACGACTTCGACGCCCGCGACCACGACGACGCCCACGATCTCCGCGCCGGCCACTTCCAGGGTGTCTCCGAGCGCGGTTTCGGGCCAGTCATGAGCGGCACCCTGGTCGACACCGACACCGACACCGACACCGACACCGACACCGACGGCCCGATCGCCACTCGTTCGATGTGGGCCATCGGCACCACGGCGGTGATCGCAGTGACTGCTGGTGACCGGGCCGACGAGGCACTTGCCCTGTTGGCCGAAGACCTGGTGGCCATCGACGAGGCCTGCAGCCGCTTTAGTGGCGACTCCGAGCTCCGGCGGCTCGAGGAGTCCAGCCGGGGAAGGCCGATCGCCGCCGGTGCGCTGCTCTACGACGCCCTCGAGGCGGCTTGCCTGGTGGCCGAGCAGACCGCCGGCATCGTCGACCCGACCATCGGGTCGGCCCTCGTCGAGCTCGGCTACGACCGCGACTTCGAGGAGATCAGAGCGGACCTCGCTGCTGTCGACCATCCGCCACAACCGGCCCCGGGCTGGTGGCAGATCGAGCTGGACCGGGGGACCCGCACGGTCGCGATCCCGGCCGACATCCACGTCGACCTCGGAGCCACCGCCAAGGCATTCGCCGCCGACCGTGCTGCCTCGCGAATCGCCGAGGCACTCGACTGCGGGGTGCTGGTCAACCTCGGAGGCGATGTGGCGGTCGCCGGTCGCTGTCCCCGTGACGGGTGGGCCATCGGTATCGCCGCCGAGTGCACCACGGATGTGAACGACGTCGACCAGGTGGTGTCCATCCTCGGCGGTGGCCTGGCCACCTCGGGGACCACTGCCCGGACATGGGAGCGCGGTGGCCACAGGGTGCACCACATCGTCGACCCGTGGACCGGCGAGGCGGCCGAGCCCGTCTGGTCGCTGGTGTCGACCACCGCCGCCAGCTGTGTGGAGGCCAACGCCTGGAGCACTGCGGCCGTCGTCTGGGGCCACGATGCCGTCGGGAACCTGGGTGCCCTGGGTGTGTCGGCCCGACTGGTGGCCGCTGACGGAACCGTCGTCCACGTGGGGGGCTGGCCCGCCGACACCATCGACGTTCGCGACCAACGAGAGGGGCAGTGATGCTTGCGTCCTATTCGACGACCATCTGGTACACGATACGCGCCACGGGCATCGTGGCCCTGGTCCTGCTGACCGGCACCTTGGTGCTCGGGATCCTCACGGCAGGGCGGGCGAAGTCACGGTCATGGCCGGCCTTCGCCCAGGCGGATCTGCACAAGCGGGTGTCGCTGCTCGCGATGGTGTTCCTGGCCCTCCACGTCCTCACGGCTGTCATCGACACCTATGTGAACGTGGGCTGGGCATCCGTCCTGGTGCCGTTCGCCTCGCCCTATCGGCCGTTCTGGACCGGCCTCGGAACGGTGGCCGTCGACCTGATGCTGGCTGTGGCCATCTCGAGCGCCCTCCGTCAGCGGATCGCCGCCCGCGTCTGGCGGGGCATCCACTGGCTGGCCTATGCGAGCTGGCCGGTGGCCATGGCCCACTCGTTGGGTATGGGCACCGACGCCTCGAGGTTGTGGATGGATGCCGTGGCCGCGTCGTGCGCGCTGGCCGTCGGCGGTGCACTGGCCTGGCGGATCGGTGACCACAAGAAGAGCAAGGAACTGGCCCTCGGCGTGGGTGCGATCACCCGGGCGGTTCCCGTGCGCCCCGAGGCTCCGTCGAGCGCGGTGCTGTCGGCCAACGGTTCCACACGTTCGTTACGTCGCTCCACCTCCGCAACCGGACTGCTCGAGAGGGACCGGCCATGAGTGCGACCACACTTGACGTCAACCATCGGCTGCTGACCGTGTCCCCGAGTGACGCGTCCAGGGACGCGTCGGCCTCCGGCCTGGACGACCACGTCGCCACGCACGGGGCGTTGGCGGTTCCCGCCCGGGACGATCCCGGTTGGACCGCGGCCATCCAGCGTGCCGTCTCCGAGTCCGGACTGCTCGGACGAGGAGGAGCGGGGTTCCCGTCTGCGATCAAGTGGGACGCCGTCCGGCGGGGTGGTCGCCGGCCCATGGTGGTGGTCAACGCCATGGAAGGTGAACCGGCGAGCGCCAAGGACAAGGTGCTGCTCGGCTGCTCGCCACACCTGGTGTTGGACGGGGCCGAGGTCGCCGCCGCCGTCGTCGGGGCGTCCGACATCGTGGTCTGCGTCGCCGATGACGCCGGCTCGACCGCAGCGTCGGTGCAGGCGGCCATCGCCGAGCGCGAGCGTGCCGGGGCGGCCGGTCGCCAGATCTCCGTGGAACGACCACCCGGAAGGTACGTGTCCGGAGAGGAGTCGGCCCTGGTGGAGTGGCTGAACGACCGACAGGCACTCCCGACCCTCCGGATCGACAAGTCGGTGCCGCTCAGCATCGGCCGCCGCCCGGTGCTGGTCCACAACGCCGAGACGCTGTCGCAGGTGGCACTCATCGCCCGGCACGGGCCCGAGTGGTTCCGTCGCCTGGGGACCCCCGAGGCACCCGGCTCGACCCTGGTGACGGTGACCGGTGCCGTCCGGTCCCCCGGCGTGCTCGAGGTCGAGTTGGGGACACCGGTGGGGGAGATCGTGAGTCGCGCAGGGTTCGTCGGCGAGCTCTCGGGCCTGCTGCTCGGTGGCTACGGCGGGGCCTGGCTCGACCCCTCCCACCTGTCCACCCTGTACGCCCCTGGACCGCTGCGCGCTGCCGGGGCCACCCTCGGCGTGGGCATCGTGGTGGCGCTGCCGGCGACCTCGTGCGGGATCGCCGAAACTGCGCGCATCGTGAGGTACATGGCCGGCGAGAGCGCGGGCCAGTGCGGCCCGTGTGTCTTCGGGCTGGCGGCCATCGCCGAGGACTTCGAACTATTGGGATCCGGCCGCGGTGTGGCCGGCGTGCTCGAGCGCATCGAGGGCCGGGCGGCTGCCGTCGATGGGCGCGGTGCCTGTCGCCACCCCGACGGCGTGGTCCGCCTGGCCACGACCGCGCTGGCGGTGTTCGCCGAGGACGCCCGGGCCCATGCGCAGGGTCGGCCGTGCCCGGGCCACCGAGCACCGAGTGTGCTGACCTTTCCGGCCGCCACGGTGCGGGGGCGGCGGGCATCGTGACCACACGGCAACGGGTGGGGCTGAGGGTCCGGGTGGACCCAGTGGCATGTGATGCATACGGCTACTGCGCCGAGCTGCTCCCCGAACGGGTCAGCCTCGACGAGTGGGGGTACCCGATCGTCGACGGCACGCCGGTCAGCTCCGAGCTGGTGGCCTTGGCCACCCGGGCTGCCGCCGAATGCCCTCGTCGGGCAGTACTCCTGGAACAGGTGATGGTCGCCCGGTAACACCCGGACCTGCCCGTTGCGGTCCGGCCTCCCCGGCCGGTGCATCCTGACTCTTAGGCTGGCTCGCATGAGCGAGGGACCGAAGGGAGGAGGATCCAGCAGGGGCCGAGGCGCCGACGGCAGCCTGTGGGCCCCTGACTATCGGGCGCTCACCGCCGGCCTGGTGCTGACGATCACCTTCGTGGCCTCCGAGGCCCTGGCCGTGGTCACCATCATGCCGCAGGTCGCTCGCGATCTGGGCGGCCTCCACCTCTACGGCTGGGTGTTCAGCGCCTTTCTCCTCGGCTGCATGATCGGCATCGTGGCCGCCGGGCGGGAGGCCGATCGATCAGGCCCGGCCCGCCCCTATGTGGCAGGCCTGGTGTTGTTCGGCGCCGGCCTGGTGGTGGCCGGCCTGGCTCCGACCATGATCGTTCTGGTGGCGGGCAGGGCGCTCCAGGGACTGGGTGCCGGTGCCATACCCGCGGTGGCCTACGTGGCCATCGGCCGCGCCTTCCCCGAGCTACTCCGTGCCCGGATGATGGCGGTGCTCTCCACCGCGTGGGTCGCCCCCGGCATCATCGGCCCGTTGGTCAGTGCTGCGGTTGCCCACGTCTTCGGGTGGCGGTGGGTCTTCTTGGGCCTGCTCCCCCTGGTGGCCGTCACCGGGGCCCTGGCCCTGCCCGGGCTGGTGCGGCTGGGGAGGCCGACCACCCCTCCCGAGGTCGAGCACCGGATGGTGGATGCCATCCGTGCCGCTGTGGGGACGGGCCTGGTGCTCGGCGGGCTGACCACCGGTCGCCCGGTGCTGGTCGCCGCGCTGGTGGTCGCCGGGATGGTGCTCGTGGTGCCGGCACTGGCGCGGCTGTTGCCGGCCGGAACCCTGCGGGCCCGGCGCGGGCTCCCCACCACCATCCTCAGCCGGGGCCTGTTGACCTTCGCATTCTTCGGGGCCGACGCCTTCGTCACCCTGGCCATCGTCACCGTGCGCCACCACAGCGTGGCTGCGGCGGGCGTTGCGGTGACGGCCTCGACCCTGGCGTGGACGGTCGGGGCGTGGACCCAGGCCCGACTCAACCAGCGCTGGGAGGGCCGCAGGTTGGTGCGGGTCGGGCTGAGTCTCGTGCTGGTCGGGGTGGCCGGCATGATCGTGGTGCTCCAACCGCTGGTGCCGCTGTGGCTGGCCTACGTGGCCTGGGCAACCGCTGGGCTCGGCATGGGGTTGGCCTACGCCCCCACCACACTGATGATGCTGCGCGAAGCACCGGCCGGCAGGGAAGGGTGGGCGTCGGCGTCGTTGAGCCTGTCCGACGTACTGGGGGCGGCCCTCGGCGCCGGACTGGGAGGTGCCGCCATCGCGGTGGGAGCCAGCGAGGGGCTGCCGTTGGCCACCGGGGTGACCGTCGCCCTCGCCCTGCCCGCCGCAGTGGCTGTGCTGGCCATCGCCCTGAGCGGCCGGCTGCCGCTCAGGGCCGACCGGTCGTCGCCGGACGAGTCCGTCTGACCAAGCCGACCCGGGTTCGGCCGACCGGCAGGTCGGGTGGCGGGACCGTGGGCCTCAGCTGCAGACGGTGCCTGCGGGGGGGAGCCCTCCGCCGGTCAGGTAGGTGGTGACCGCCCGGCTCATGCAGATGTCATCGGGTCCGCTGAGCAGCCAGGTGTGGCCCCACCCTGCCCAGGTGAGCTGGCCGGCCAGCGGGAAGTCGGCTGCGAGGTGCCGGGCACCGATCAGCGGGGTGTTCGGGTCGCCCGCGTTGCCGATCACCAGAACCGGCGGGGTCCCCTTGGGATGGACGTCGGTGACCGGCTGCCGGCCGGTGGGCCACCGGACGCATCCACCCATGGTGTAGGTCACCGAGTAGGCACCGATCAGCGGGTAGCGGGGCTGGAGGGTCGTGGCCAGCGAACCGGCGGCGACCGGCCCCGGATGCACGGGTGCGTCATTGCAGGTGATTGCCCACAGCGGATCCACCAGTGGTGCTCCGTCGAGGTCGGTGGCCAGCTCGAGTGCCATGGTCCGCAGCGGCGCACCGTCGCCGTGGGAAGCGGCCACCAGTGCCGAGAGGTAGGAGGGGGTCGAGGCGGTCACGCTGAGGGCGAACAAGGTGGCGGTGTCGAGGTCGCCCACGGTGACCGGGCGGGAGCCGCTGCCCACGGGCGCAGGCAGCGGATGGAGGCCGAGGGATGTGGCCAGTCCGCGGAAGAACCTGGCAGGGTCGGAGCCGAGAGGGCACGAAGGTGCGGCAGCGCAGGTGGCGAGCAGATGATCGAGAGACCGTTCGGCCGCCGGCGCCTCCTGGACGGCCTGTTGGGTCAGCGAGGCGTTGATGTCGACAGCGCCGTCGAGGACCATGGTGGCCACGTGACCGGGGAAGAGATCGGCGTAGACCGCGCCCAGCACGGTCCCGTAGGAGAGGCCGTAGTAGCTGATGGTGGACAACCGGAGCGCCTGGCGGATCCTGTCCATGTCGCGCGCGGTGTCGGCGGTGTCGACGAAGGGCTCGAGGGTAGGGGCCGCTGCCTGGCAGGCGCGTGCCATTGCGGCGAATGCCAGGGTACCGGGCAAGATCCGGCCCGGGGCGGTCGGGACCGGCTCCGCACTGGTCAGCGAGGAGGGCGACGTGCCGCACCGGAGGGGGTCGCTGGCCCCGGTCCCCCGCGGGTCGAAGCTCACGACGTCGAAGGTGTGCCGGATGGGTGAGGGCAGCAGGCTGAGTGCCAGCGGAAGGAGCTGGTTCCCGCTCTCACCCGGACCACCCGGGTTGAAGACCAGTGTCCCGT
This sequence comes from Acidimicrobiales bacterium, assembly GCA_017883135.1. GTDB lineage: Bacteria > Actinomycetota > Acidimicrobiia > Acidimicrobiales > RAAP-2 > Bog-756. The sequence continues at coordinate 2,822 of JADGOE010000061.1, read as the reverse complement.
GGGGATCGGCGCCGTCGAGGGCCGGGGCCCGGGTGACGGCCAGATCGATCGAGGCCCCACGAGGTTGGCGGTAGTCGACGGGCACGGAGACCACGCCGCACTGTATGGACCGGGCGGCAGCACACGGGGACCAGGCGATCGGGCGGACCGGAGGGGGTGCAGGCAGGGCCTGGCGGGTGGAGCCGGCGGCCGGGGGTGCGCCGGCGCCTGTCGTTGCCGGGGATCCTGCGCCCGGTCCGCCGCACGCGGCGACCAGGGCAGCGAGGACGACAGGTCCCAACCAGGCACGGGTGCGCCGATGGCCGGTTGGCGGTGCCATGGGGCGCGAACGTAGCAGCGGGCCCGCCCGGCGCCGGTGCGGGGGAATGATTGCCGGCCGCCGATGTTGAACTGTCCGTGCAGGTGATGACGCTGCCTTCGCGTGTGGTGGTGGCGCAGCGCTGGAGAGAAGGCGTTGCCCGCCGAAACGCGGCACGAGTGCTCGCTGTCGGCGGCGTTGCCGCGTACAACTGGTGGGTCGTGGTCCCGTTCGTGCCCGGCCTGATGCCCTCGATGAACGGCTTCTTCTCCGATCTGGAGGCCACCGGGAGGCCGCACGCCGCACTAATGGCAGAGGCGGATCTGGCCGCGGCGTTGCTGATGCTCGCCGCCTTGCTCCTTCGGGGACCGGTGGCCGGCGGGGGAACTCGCCGGGAGTGGAAGTGGGTGGTGGCCTTCGCCGGCGCGGGTCTGCTCGGTGGCCACTACTCGTACGCCTGCTCTGAGGGATTGAGCGCCACCTGCCGGCAGTTGGAGTGGCAGCTGCAGCTTCCTACCCACCACTACATCCACATGCTGTCGGGCATCGCCGAGTTCGGCGCCCTGACCACTGCTGCGGTGCTGGCCATGCACCGCACCCACCACGATGCCAGCCGGATCGCCCGGGTCTACTCGGGGCTGGTCGGGGTACTCGCCGTCGGGTACCCGCTGCTCGGCCTGGTCTACCTCACTGACCGGCTGGGGACATTGGTGGAGCCGGTCTTCTTGGTGGCGTTCTCGGCCATGGTGCTGGCTGAGGTCTTCGAACCGATCGGTCGACCTGCCGCCGTGTCGAGCTGGGCCGAGCGAGTGGCCGCCCGTGGGCCCGGCCCGGCGACCCCGGAGCCACTTCGACCTCGGGTGGCAGGCGAGGTGGCGGGCGGGTCCGATCTCGCATGAGGGGGCACCCGACGGCCCACCTGTTCCGGCGGATCGAGGGTCCCAGGGGAGGTCTTGCAGCGCCGGACTTCCATTCCGCCTAAGGTTATGGGGTCATCGACCCAATCACGCGGGCCGATGCATGTAGGGCTTCACAATGGATCCCCGCGTTACCGTGCGTGAATTTCAAGGAGACTCAGTTATGGGTGTAGGTGCAGTCAAGTGGTTCAACGCCGAAAAAGGCTTCGGATTCATTACGCCTGACGGCGGCGGGGATGATCTCTTCGTTCATCAGTCCGAGATCCAGATGGAGGGCTTCCGCGACCTCGCAGAAGGCCAGCGTGTGGAGTTCGAGACGAAGCAGGGTCAAAAAGGCCTGCAGGCGAGCCAGGTCCGCAAGATCTGATTCGGACTCCGTCGGATGTCGAGCCCGGCGTCGCTATCGGATATCCGGTAACGGTCGTCGGGTCGACATCCCACGGGGGGCCGCGACCCTTCGGCGGCTCACGCCGCCGCCGGTGTCCTGTTAGCACCGGGGGGCTCCTGTTGGAGTCGACCCGAAGGTGATTGTGGTGGCACTCACGGTTCCGTCTGACGACGTCGTGCCATTGATCGCGACCAGATCGCCTCATTTCGGCGCGGTCCTGGGCGCGGCGACAGCGGACCCGTTCTCGTAGGCCGCCGCCGAGCTCACCGTCGCGATCGTGGAGCTTGCAACTTGCAACCTGACCGAGCCCGGACGTCTCTCCGGTTCGCCGGGGATCCCCCTTGCATCGATTCCCGTCGGTGGCGCGTCAGGGGCCCGGCCGACTTGATGCCGACTGGGCCCCTGCGCCAGCGGGCGTGCCGCCTCCGGCGGCCCGCCGCGTGTCAGCGGCTGATCACCAGCCGTGACACCCACCCTGGTCCGGGGGATTGAACTGGATCCGCTCGGCCACCATGATCTGTTGGTCCTCGGTTGCCATCGCACCCTCGGGGGCGAACTGCTGGCCGCCGTACGCGCTCCAATTGGAGCGGTTGATGCCGAGGCCACCGCTGTACATGGAGCCGTTGGCACTCCAGTTGCCACCCTCCTCGCACATGGCGACGCGCTCCCACTCGGCCCGTTGGGTCGGGGTCACCGTATCGACGGGCCCTGTCGCAGGTGCTGTCAGAGCCGGTGCCGGGGTCTGGAGCGCTGGTGCCGCGGCGGCGACCGGTGAGGCGGTCGTAGTGGTGCTCGGTGGAGCCACCGAGGCCGCCGACAGGACGGTGCTCTTCGCCCCGAGCGGGTGGCCGTGCAGGAGCAGTGATGCCAGGCCGAACGAAGCGCCCGACCTTTCTCGTGCCAGCGTGCCCGGAGCGTGTCGGGTGTAGGCCGTCAATTGATGAGCCGGCATGACACTGGGTGTTGATGTCGAGGTCGCTGAAGACCTAGTTGTGACTGCCCGGGCAGGCTGCACGGAGGCGGCTTGCATCAGGGTACTGACGGTGATGAGAGCGACCGGAATGATCGCCACGAGTGCAATGCGGGTCCGCATGGCACCTCCCTTCGTAGGGCGCGCGAAGGCGCCTTCCTCTGCTCGGTGTTGGCGGGCTCCGGCCATTGCATTCGGTCCCCGGACGGCGAGCGGGAAGGCATCGTCCGTCCTGGCTTCACGCCGTAG
>JADGOE010000018.1 GCA_017883135.1 Acidimicrobiales bacterium | reverse complement strand
CCCCGGTGCGGGCCGCCTCCCAAATGGTGCAGCGATCGCCGGCTACACCGATCCGACCGGCCACAACCACTCCTACCGGCACGGTGCGGTACCCCGGGTGATCGCTGCCAGTGCCACCCCCCGAGCAGTTCCTGCCGTCACCCCCTACGTGACGACCCCGGCCTCCGCCACGTCGGCGGCGTCGACCAGGACCGGCCAGTCCGGGCAGGCGGTCCACGCATCAAGCAAGCAGCTGGCCTACGGGGGAGGACTCACGGCCCAAGGAGCCGGGGCGGTGGGAAGCCTGGCCAGCGCCGGGGTCACTACCGGCCAGCCTCAGGTCTACCTGGTCTTCTATGGCAGCCAGTGGGGGACCGAAAGCACCGATGGCGGCGGCAACGCGACCTTCACCGGTGACCCGAACGGCGAAGCTCCTGCTCTGCAGACCTTCTTCGCCGGCCTGGGCACCAACAGCGAGCAGTGGAGCAACATCGTCACCCAGTACTGCGACGGGGTTGCCGTCGGCGCGACCAAGTGCAATTCGGGAAGCCAGACCATCCCCTACCCGACTGGTCACGTACTGGCCGGGGTCTGGTACGACAACGGCGGGGCGGCCACCGGTGGCGCAACTGCCGGGGCAACCGGGCACCAGCTGGCAGCGGAGGCCGAAGCTGCGGCCACTCACTTCGGCCATACCGACCAGCCATCCAACCGCAACACCCAGTACGTGATCGCCTCGCCTACCGGCAGCAACGCCGACGGATGGTCGAATCCCGGTACCGGGTACTGCGCCTACCACGACGACACACACGACTCCTCCATCGACGGCGGCGGTTCGGTGGCTGGCCCGATCCTGGCCTTCACCAACATGCCCTACGTGCCCGACGCCGGCGCGAGCTGCGGGGCCGGCTGGGTCAACACCCCGGGCACCCTCGACGGCGCCACCGAGGCGATCAGCCACGAGTACGGCGAGACCGTCACCGATCAGTTCCCCGAGAACAACCCGCCTGGAGGCTGGTCGAACGCGGCCGGTGCGGAGATCGGCGACCTCTGTGCCTATATCCCTCTTGGCAGCCCAGGGGCGGGCTACAACCTGACCCTGGCTACCGGGACGATCGCCGTGCAGGGACTGTGGTCCAACGCCGCCAATGCCGCGAAGGGTGGGTGCGTCCAGAGCTCCTCGGCGGCCCGGTTCGTCCCGTCGATCACCTCGGTCACGCCGGTGAAGGCGCCGGTCGGAGCGTCGGTGACGATCACCGGCACCAACCTGTCCGGTGCCACCCTGGTGGCCTTCAACGGTGCAGCTGCCGCGGTGAGCACTGACACCGACACGTCGATCGTGGCCGTGGTCCCGACCGGTGCGAGCAGTGGGGCGATCACCGTACAGACGCCGGGGGGCACGGCAACCGGCCGGAAGCTCTTCGGGTTGGCGCCGACCATCACCTCGGTCAGCCCGGGCTCCGGTCCGCCGGGCACCACGGTGACCATCACCGGCTACGGCTTGGGTGGAGCGAGGAAGGCAAGCTTCAACGGCCGGAACGCAGCCTTTTCCTCGCCGCCCACCGCGAACCAGATCGTGGTCACCGTGCCCACCAGGGCGACCTCCGGACCGGTCGTCGTCAAGACCCAGGCGGGTTCGGCCGCCAGCCCCTCGAACTTCTCGGTGACCTGACAGGCCGGCAGCAGCCCCCCCGGGTGTTGCCCGCCCGATCCGGCTGCCGGCACGTACACACGCTGCAGCAGAAGAACGCAGCAGGCGCCGGGCGCAAGTTTCTCGGCGTTTCGGCGCGGTAGCGTCGACCCGATGAGATGGAGCGGGGCCCGCTGATGCCAGGCATGAGTGGCCCGCCAGGGGCCGGCAATTCCATCGTCAACCAGGCGTTCCACCAGGCGCTGCTCCGCCAGGGCGCGCTGATCCTCGTGGTGGTCATCTTGCTGTTCATTGCCTGGAACACGCTGCGGTCGCTCCAGTACCGCCGAGCGGTGGCCAGGGGTGACCGACACCTGGCTGCCCGGCCGGCGGCCTCGCCCGAGCCCGTGGCCAGACAGGTGGTGAGGATCGGCCTCGGCACCCTGTGGATCCTCGACGGCCTGCTGCAGATGCAGCCAAGGATGCCCCTCGGCCTTCCGTCCAGCGTCCTCCAGCCCCCAGCCGTGACGTCTCCGAGCTGGGTGCAACACGTGGTCGGGTTCGGTGTCACCACCTGGTCCCGTCACCCCACCGCGGCGTCGGCGTCGGCGGTTTGGATCCAGTTGGGGATCGGGATGCTGCTGTTCGTGGCGCCCCGCGGCCGATGGTCCCGGGGCGCCGGGCTGCTCAGCGTGGGGTGGGGATCGGTGGTGTGGGTCTTCGCCACCGCGTTCGGCGGGCTGTTCGCCCCTGGGCTCACCGTCTTGTTCGGTGCACCCGGTGCAGTCTTGATCTACGTGGTGGCCGGCGTGCTCGTCGCCCTGCCCGAAGCGGTGTGGACCGGCCGGCTGATGGGTCGGGTCATCACCGCCTCGATCGGCGTCTTCCTCCTCGTGATGGCCGGAGTGCAGGCGTGGCCTGGACGGGGCTTCTGGCAGGGCACCACCGCCGGAAAGCCCGGGACGCTGGCCGCCATGGCTGAACAGATGGCCCGAACGCCCCAGCCACGCGTCTTGTCGTCGCTGGTGTCCTCCTTTGCCTCGTTCGACGAGGCCCACGGCTGGGGCGTCAATCTCTTCGCGGTCATCGCCATGGTCGTGATCGGCGCGTCCCTCGTCCATGGAGGGCGCCTGCTGTATCCGGCGGTGGTGGCGCTGGTCGTGCTCGGTGTGGCCGACTGGGCCCTCATAGAGGACTTCGGGTTCTGGGGGGGGGACCGGAACCGATCCCAACTCCATGCTGCCTCTGCTGCTTCTCACGGTGACGGGGTACCTGGCCACGGTGAGTGCCCAGGCCCCGGCGTTCGACGAGCAGCCGGCGCCGGCGGTCGCACCGGGAGCGAGTGGCCCGGCGGGAGAGCCCGAAGGTGTCCCAGGGGGTGGCGCACAAGGTGGCGCACAAGGTGGCGCACAAGGTGGCCCACAGGGTGGCGCAGCCGGAGCGGGGACCCCGAGTCGCAAATGGTGGGAGCGCATCGATCCGGGGTACGCCGGACGTGTTGCCGCGGCGCTGGGAGCGGCGGCGATCGTACTGGTGGGTGCCGCCCCCATGGCGGCCGCATCGATCAACCCCACGGCCGACCCGCTGCTCGCCGAAGCCATCGACGGGGCACCCAGCGTGACGGCCGGCCCCGCGCCCGCCTTCCACCTGGTCGATCAACGGGGCCGGCCCGTCTCGCTCGCCGATCTCCGTGGGTACGCGGTGGCGCTCACGTTCCTCGACCCGGTGTGCACCACCGACTGCCCGATCATCGCCCAGGAGTTCCGAGTGGCCAACCAGATGTTGGGCTCGGATGCGAAGAGGGTGCGGTTCGTCGCCATTGCCACCAATCCGGTCTACAACACGCTGGGGGTCGTGAAGGCCTTCGACCGTCAAGAGGGCCTCGACTCCCAATCCAACTGGCTGTTCCTCACCGGGCCGCGGTCCGAGCTGCAGTCGGTGTGGGATACCTACGGCGTCGACGTTGCCGCCCCTCCGGCCGGGGGGATGGCGGCCCACACCGATGTGGCCTATGTGATCGACGCACGGGGCACCATCCGCCGCATCATCAACACCGACCCCGGGTCGGGTGACCTGGTCGCTGCGCACTCGTCCTTCGCCACCCTGCTGGCCTCGCAGATCACCCAAGTCCTGCACCGATGAGAGGGCGTACGGCGGGCGCTCTGGTGGTGGCGGCCGTGGCCCTGGTGATCATCGACGTGTTGGTGGCCGGCTCGCGGGGCGATCGGAGCCCGGCGACGGGCGGCGCGGCCGGAGACGCCATACCCTCGATCGCCCTCGCGTCCTCGGTGACCTCCCCGACACGGTCCTCGGTGATCGTTGCGATGGGGAATCTCGATGAGCCGACCAACACCTTCTGGGAGTTGTTCCTCCGGCCGGCCGGAGGCACGTCGTGGAGCCTTCGCACGCCTCCCGGGGTGGCCGACAACGGCGGCCTGGTAGTGGCCGCGCCGACGACGGGACCGGTGACCGCCGGCTTCCTCACCTCGGCACTGCTCACCTTCTCGCCGTTGGCCCAGAGCCCGGACAGCGGTCTCACCTGGTCACCGGGCTCGCTCCCGTCGGCCCTGGTCGCCACCCCCGACGCGATGGCCGCGGGCAGCGGGGTGGCTCCCGACCTTTGGGCGGTGACAGGAAGGGCAACCCAGACCGTGCTCGTCAGCTCGGGTGGTCTGTCCTCGTGGCGACCGATCGTGACGACACACGTTCTGTCCGGGTCGGTACCTGGCTGTTCTGTCGGCGCGATCAACGCAGTGGCCACGGGAATGACCGGCCAGCTGCTCCTCGGTGTGAGCTGCACCCACAGCGGCCGCATCGGTGTGCTGGAAGGGAGTCCTTCCGGAAGCGAGTCTGGGGTGCAGCACTGGCGGAACTTCGGTCCATCGCTCAGGACCAGCGGATCCGCGCCGTCCACCTCGGTGCTCCGCCTCGAGCGGACCGCTGCCGGCATCGCCGGACTGGCCGACGTGAACGAGGGCGCTGCGTCGTCGCTGGTCGCCTTCTGGTTAGAGGGGGCGACCGGCCGGTGGACGGGCTCTTCGCCGGTCGTGGTGCCCACCCACTGGAAGGTGATGGCCACGGCAGTCGGAGGTGGTGATGGTGCCGGAGAGACCGTGCTGCTCGGTTCGGGAAGTGAGCGACGGATCGAGGTGACGATGGGACCTGGCGGGCCATGGGTCACGCTCGCGCAACCACCTGCAGGGACCGCATCGGTCGCGTCGATCGGCAACGAGACCGATGCCTTCGTGGTCTCGGGCTCCCACTTCACGGTGTGGGCATGGTCGCCCGGCGCCGCAGGGTGGTGGCGCTCCGCTGCGATCACCGTGCCGATCCAGTACGGGTCCTCGGGCTGACCAACGCCCCGCCGGGTCGACCGGTGGCCCATCCCGGCCGGCCGTTCTCGGGCTCCCACCGGGCAGCTCCGGGTCGCCCGGACAGGCGTAGCATGTGGCGATCGGAGGAAGGACGATCCCTTGGCACTCCCGCCTCTCTGGCAGGTCACTCCGCTCGGGTTGTTGGTCGTGCTCGTGGGTATCGTCCATGAAGTGGGCCTCCTACGGCTGGCGGCGCGACAGAGCCCTGCACACGCTCTTGCCACCCGCCGCCGGAGCCTCTTCTTCTACGCGGGGTTGATCGGCCTTCTGCTTGTGGTGTCCAGTCCCCTCGATCGATGGGCCATGCCGTGGCTCAGCCTCCACATGGTCACCCACGTCTTCGAGATGTTCTATCTGCCGCCCTTGTTGATCGTCGGTGGCCCACTGGTCCCGCTCCTCTTCGCCCTCCCTGTGGACACCCGCCGCAAGGTCCTTTCGGGCTACTACCGGTCGAAGGATCTGGGCTGGCTTCGGGCTCTGCTCCGGGCGGCGACCGGTCCGGTTGCCGGCATCGCCCTCTTCAACGGGGTGATGGTCCTGTGGCACATCCCCGCTGTCTACAACTGGGCTTCGTGGCACGACTGGGCGATGAACTGGCTGATGGCACCTAGCTTCGTGTTGGCCGGCATCGTGTTCTGGCGCATCATCCTCCCCTCCCATCCTTGCCAGCCGCGCGGCTTGACCCGGATGCAGGTCGCCGCCATCGTGGTCACCGCGTTCGAGATGCTGGTCCTGGCCATGGCGTTGGCCGTCTTCACGAAGACCCCGTGGTACTCGATGAACGTGCTCATGGACGGACCGGCTGCGGCCCTGAGGGACCAGCGGTGGGGAGCCGGCATCCTCTGGGTATGCGGCGATTTCTGGGCGATTCCGGCACTGGTTCTGGTGGCCTACCGCGTCTACGGCCAGGATGGCGGTGTCTCGGCCTCATTCGAGCGCGCCCTCGGCCGGGCCTGAGGGGTAGCGCGGTGCGGGCGCCCCGTCAGGGGTTGTCCGTGTGTTCCGTGTCGGCAGCCTCGGCCGCTTCCATCGTGCGCAGGTAGCGCTTCCACGCTTCGAGGTCGGGGTCGTTCACCTGGCTATCGTCGACGGAGCCCGGCGTGTCCGTTCTCCCTGATCGGGGAGCCCGGCGATCATGGTCATGGAGACGGTTCCACCACATGTAGACGGCGAACGCGGCGAAGATGGGCCATTCGAAGACGTAGGCCCAGCTCAGCCGATTGCCACCCCATGCCCTGTTGACCTCCAGGCTGAACGCGCCGATGCAGAGGACCAGACCGAGGACAAGTGTGAGGTGCAGCCGGTATGCCGCCGCCCCCCTCAACCGAGTCGGCTGTTCAGCTGGGGTCGACTGTCCGGTGGATCGAGGCCGGGCCACCCGTTCACCCTAGTGAGTGGCTTGTCACCGAGGACTGCCCGGTCGGGTGTCACCCGAACGGAGCCGTGTGCGACAGGCTTCGCGCCGAGTGCCGGCGACCGGAAGGGCGGAGGACTCTGCCCGGTGGGCTGAAGTTTGCCGCTGTCGGGCACTCCGATGGCTCGCAGAATGTCCGAGCAATTGCCGATCGGCGTTGCTACTCTGACGACCGAGTCAATGTTCCGTAGCGATACTGGGCAAGCACACCTGGCAATGCGGCAAGAAGTTCGATTAGAGGCCGGCGACCGCCGGTGACTGCCGAGCGGAAGTGAACATGGTGGCGGATTCGAATCTACAGGTGGATCAGACCGACGTCGGCGAGGAGCCGGGTGGGGACGATCGGGCGAGGCCCCTCGGCCTCATCCTGACGGTCGTGATCGCACTGGCCGCGACCGTGGGCATCGGAGCGTTCTTCTGGTCCCAGACCTACCAGTCGCCATCAGGTACCCAGGTGGCCCAATCGGCCGGCACCGCAGTGGTCAACGGGGTGACCATGCCTCACGTGACGCTCAGCTTCCAGTCGTACCCGGATGCGAACGGAAGTGTGAACGGCGTCGCCATCCATCCGGCCGGTAACCCGAGCTGGCCGGCCTTCGGGATGACCAACGTCTTCCAGGTTCCGACCCACGCTTTGGTGACGGTCACAGTCAGCCAGTACGACTCGGGCGGCGCGCTCAACAACCCGTGGTTTGCCCGGGTGCGCGGCACCGTCGATGGTGTGGCGACCGTCGATGGCAAGGTGGTGACGGCTGTCGATCCCAACAACGTCGGGCACACCTTCACTGTTCGGGGCACGCCGGGGACGGACCCCGGGTTCTTCCTCAACGTCCCGCTGCCGTCGGTGGGCGGCGAGAACCAGACCGACGTGGGTCAACACCACACCGTGGTGTTCAGCTTCGTGTCAGGCAGCGCGGGAACATACGCGTGGAACTGCGAGTTTCCTTGCGGCACGATGGTGGCCGCCTTCGGCGGTCCGATGGGGGCCTACGGGTACATGTCGGGGTTCATGCATGTCGTTTGAGGAGCAGGTCGACGAGTTGGAGCGCACGGTCATGAGCGAGAAGCCGTTCTTCTCGCGGCCGGGTGGAAAGATCTTCATCATCTGGCTCATCTTGTCGGTCATCGGCGTACTGATCGGCTTCTACGCCCCCCACCATTTGTTGCCGGCGATGATGTCCAGCACGGGTACCGACGTGTTCAAGACGGTGGTGGTGTTCACTGTCCTCGCCGCTCCGGTGGCAGCGTTCGTGTATGCAGTGGGCATCTACAGCCTCATCGCCTGGCGGCACAAGGGTGATCAGGACGAGCCACCCGAGGACGGGCCACCCATGCATGGGAATGGGCCGATGACCGTCGTGTGGCTGGTCGTGTCCTCGTTGCTGGTGGTCGTGCTGTTGGTCTGGGGGTTGAGCGTCTACATGGCACAACAGGTCTCCCACCCCAACACCCTCCAGATCGATGTCACCGGCCGGCAGTGGCTGTGGACGTTCAAGTACCCGGGCACCGGGGTCGAGTCGCGCACGTTGGTCCTTCCGCTCGACCGAGCCGTCGAATTCAACGTCACCTCGGTGGACGTGACCCACGGCTTCTGGCCGGTCGCCCTCGGAAACCAGGTGGACGCCAACCCCGGCGAGGTGACCGTCATCCAGACCACACCGGACAAGCTGGGCAAGTTCAGCGTCCGGTGCAGCCAGCTCTGCGGCCTATATCACGCATTCATGTACTCGTCAGGCTCAGTGGTGACCCCGACCCAGTTCTCGCAGTGGCTGCAGGCTCAAGGTGTACCGCCGGCGCTGGCCGACCGAACTGCCCGGATAGCGCGGTAGGTGGCTGGGTCGGCGGCAGTGTGCCGATGAACGAACGCAGTGGCAGCGCAGTAGGACGCAGCAGCGAAAGGGTATGTACGTGACTACCGACGTGGCTCCACGACTTCTCGAGGACACACCGCTCGGACCGGAGGCCGGGGGACTGTACCGACGGCAGAACATCTGGACCGGACTCGGGTTTGGCGTGTTCCTCGGCTTCGTCGCCTGGTTGATCTCCCACGCCCTGCTGCAGGGCTCGAACTGGGGAAGCGACATGGTGGTCACGGTGACCATGGTGGCGTGGGTGATCGGCTTCAACATCGGCATGGGCTCTTTCAACGCCCCGATCCGGTGGGCGCTGGGTCACGATCAGACTCACCAGGACGAGCTCTACGCCGCTGGCGTGGGCCAGGGCAGGTCCCGGTACCTGAAGTTCTGCACGGATCACAAGGTGGTCGGGACCCAGTACCTGGTGCTGGTGCTGGTGCTCTTCGGTGTCGGCGGAACCCTGGCCATGCTGATCCGGACCCAGCTGATCACGGCCCACTCGAGCTTCCTGTCGCCGGAGACCTACAACTCCCTGGTCACCATTCACGGCATGTGCATGATCATCGCCACCATCATCATGGTGTCGGGTCCGTTCACCAACTTCATCATGCCGATCATGATCGGTGCCAAGGACATGGCGTTCCCGAGGCTCAACGCCATGAGCTTCTGGGTGGTCGTGTCAGCCGTCCCCTGCCTGCTCGCCACGTTCTTCCTGGGCGGGGTCGACGCCGGATGGACCACCTATGCGCCTCTGACGGTGCAGGCCCCGCCTGCCATGGACGCCTTCGCTGTCACCATCATCACCTTCGTCGTTTCGGTCACGGTGGCGGGGGTCAACACCATCGTCACCATCATCACCATGCGGGCGAAAGGCATGACCATGGGCCGCTTGCCCATCTTCACCTGGGGATCGATGATCGGTGGTGGCCTCGGTCTCTACGCCATGCCCGCGTTCCTGCTTGTGATGACCCTCATGATCACCGACCGGGCAACAGGGACGTCGTTCTTTGTGGCCGCCCAGGGCGGCTCCGGTTGGCTGTACGAAAATGTGTTCTGGGTCATGGGCCATCCCGAGGTCTACGTGATCCTGCTCCCGCCGGTGGCCGCAATGCTGGAGGTTGCTAGTACCTTCGCCCGCAAGCCGGTCTTCGGCTACAAGGTGGTCGTTGCGTCCTTTGCCGCCGTTGCCGGGCTCTCGATCATGGTGTGGGCCCACCACATGTTCACGACGGGCTGGGCCCCGGACCTGGGGGGTCCGTTCATGCTGACCACGGAGCTGATCTCGATCCCCACCGGCGTCATCTTCCTGAGCATCATCGGAACGCTGTGGAAGGGCAGGATCTGGACCCGCCTCCCCATGTACTTCGTCTATCTCTTCTTGTGGAACTTCATCATCGGTGGCGTCACCGGCATCTATCTGTCCGATGTACCCGCGGACCAGTACTTCCACGGTGACATGTTCGTGACCGCCCACTTCCACTACACGCTGTTGGGTGGGGCGATGATCGCCGCAACGGCCGCACTCTGCTACTGGTTCCCCAAGGTCTCCGCCAAGATGCTCAATGAGCGCATCGGCAAGATCGCATTCTGGATGATCGCCATCGGGATCCAGATCACCTACTTCGGATGTTCTGGGAGGGGTTCCAAGGAATGCCCCGTCGTGTGGCGTACTACGACCCGATCTTCCTCCATGCCAACCAGATGGCCACCGGTGGCGCCTACCTGCTCATGCTCGGATGGGTCGTGCTCTTGTACGCCATGCTCCATTCGTGGCGCCACGGGAAGCCGGCCCCGGCCAACCCGTGGCGCTCCAAGACCTTGGAGTGGAAGGTACCGACCCCGGTGCCACTGGAGAACTTCACTGTGGATCCGGTGGTGACCTCTGGCCCCTACGGCTACGGTGAGCCTGGGCCCCAGGAGGAGTCCGGTACCCAACCGACGAGCGATCCCGACCGCGGGCCCGAGTTGATGCCGGTCGGCTCCGCTGAGCAGTCCGATACCGGAGGTCAGAGCTGATGGCCACCACGGCGACCGAACGCGATGATGCCCGCGACGGTGGCACCGGCGACAGCGAGCAGGCTGAGCACGAGGGGGCCACCACGAGACGCCGGAACAGCGTGACCACAAGGAACGGCTGGCCCTGTGGCTGTTCATCGGTGGGGACCTGCTGTTTCTCATCTTGGAGGTCTTCACCTGGTTCTACCTTCGGGCGCTGAACACGAACGGGATGTGGCGCGGTACTGCGTGCTCGAATGCCAAGCCCTGTACCGATGGCCTGGGCAACCCGTTGACCCAAGGGGTTCCGCTGGCGAACGCCTGGTACTCCGTCGGCGTCGCCGCCCTGGCCGTCGCAGCCGCGCTGCTGATCTGGGCGGTCGAGCGCTCGGCCCGTAACCGCGACAGCCGGAGTGCCATCGGCGGCGTTGCCGGCCTCGCCTTCCTTGCGCTCCTGGCCTCGATCGCACTGGGTTTCTACCAGTTCCAGGTGCTCCCGTTCACCTCCATCGTCGGCGCGTATGCGTCCACCTATGAGTTCTTCATCGGGTCGACTCTGGCCCACCTCATCGTGCTGAGTCTCATCGGATTCGGCCTGTGGAACCGGGCCCGCAAGGGTCGCTACGACGACGGTCAGTGGTACCGGGTTCGGGTGATCCGGATCTTTGCGTCGTGGATCGCCATTGCGGCCTGCGTGCTGACACTGGTCAGCTCCTTCTTCGCCTGATCGGCCAGACCGCGGGGTGGGGTGCTAGGTGAGACCGGCGTCTTGACGTCGAATGTAATGAACATGGCAGGTCCCCATGGTAGAAATTCCCCGATGCCCAAGGAGAGCGCCGGTATATCCACGCGGGGTGGGTTCTTCTCTCGCCACCGCGCACTCCGAAACCTGCTGATCGGCTTGTTGGTCATCGCCCTCGCCCTGATCGGGCTGACCATCTTCTCCAAGGCCAAGACAGCCAGCCAGCAAAGTGCGTTCCAACCCTTTTACGACTCGTCGGGACTGAGCCTGACGGGACCCCTCGGCCAAGTAGTCCGCAGCCAGCCCCTCGGGGTTCGTGTGGCCAACGGGACCGGGCTGCGGGTCCTCTATCGGACCCAGCGAGCCGACGGGTCGCTGACATTCAGTTCCGGAATGGTGTTCATCCCCGACAACAACGTTGCCGGCAGCCCGCGGCCTGTGGTCGTCTGGGCGCACGACACCGTGGGCATGGGTGACCAGTGCGCGCCATCACGGACCCCGAACCCTGTGGCAGGGATCCCCTGGGTGGCTTCGATGCTCGCACGGGGGTGGGTGGTGACTGCCACCGACTACGCCAGCCTCGGTACCGCGGGGACCGAGGGCTATCTCGTGGGCGATGACGAGGCACACGACGTGCTGAACAGCGTTCGGGCGCTGAAGTACATCCCATCTGCGCATGCCGGCGATTCCTTTGCCGTGTGGGGCCACTCGCAAGGCGGTAGCTCGGCGTTGTTCACTGCGGCACGGGCAGCCACGTACGCACCCGAACTACACCTTGTGGCAACCGTGGCATCGGCCCCCGCCGCGGAGCTGGTGGCTCTTCTCAATGAGACGCATGGCTCGAGCCTTGCCTGGGTGGTCGGCCCGGAAGTGCTGACGTCCTGGCCGACCGCATATCCGGCGCTTTCCGCAAGCTCGATCACGACGAGGGCAGGCTATGACAACTTCAGAAGGGTGGCCGAGCAGTGCATCACTTCTGCAGCTGTCGAGGCGCTCGTCCGGACGGCGATCAAGCAACCCTTCTTCAGGGTCAACCCGGTAACCATGTCCAACTGGCGGCTAGCGGCACAAGAGCAAACGGCTCCGGTTCTATCCCCGTCACAACCCTTGATGGTGGCCGAGAGCCTGGACGACGAGGTCGTGCTGCCGAACACCACGACCCTCTACATCCAGCGCGCCTGTGCAGCACACTCCGATCTCACGTCGTTGTGGCTCGCCGACGTCGGGCACGTCAAGTTGGCACCGACCATCGCTCCATCGGTGATCAACTGGTTGGGGGACCGGTTCGCCGGTCGGCTCACGGCACCGACCTGCGACCAGCCGTTGCCGATCGCACCGGCCGTCGAACCAGCGCCACCGGCATCAGCGGCAATGCCAGCAACGCCAGTGACTGCGGCGACGAGTCGCCCTTTGGCATCTGTGAATTGAGACCTCTCGCTGCGAGATGTGATGCGCCCTACGGTCGGATTGCTCCAGTCATCGGCGCCCATGCTCGCTGAGTCTCCCGGGGATGTCCCGACCGGTCGCGTGGTAGGGGCTTCGACCTCTGTCCTCATCTCCAGGGTCCGAAAGCGGCGGAACGTTGGGCTTGCTGGGAGGGATCGAGGGAAACCTCTTGCAAGAGCGCTCAGTCATCGCTCGACGGCCCTGAGGCATTTCCAACTCGTTGAGGGAGAAACTCCCCACGTCGGAGCGTGGCACGCTCCTATTCCCGATTCAGTCTCCTGATCGAGCAACGACTCCGGCTTGATCAGGCGGGCGCGCAATCCATGTCAACTATCTTCGACCCGTCGTTCGTGAGGATATGTACAGAGACATGAGCGGTGACACACCGGAAGCAGATGAGGACGAGAAGTTCGACCATGCGTTCGATCGACTATTCCATGTTGCCTACAGATCGGCCTACCGGTTGCTGGGGTCGCGAGAAGATTCTGAGGACGTGGCGATCGAGGCACTGGCCCGTGCCGCACTCCGGTGGCAGAAGCTGCTTCCCCAAGCAGACCCCTGGGTCGCAACCGTGTCGGTCAACCTGTCCATTGATGTGTGGCGCCGACGAAGGAGGGCGGCAACTCATGATCGCAGGCCTACCGGAAGCCCTCTCGGAGAGTTTGACGAGCGACGAATCGACCTCGTCCGGGCCCTCGAACGCCTGCCTCGCAGGCAGCGGGACGTCGTTGTCCTTCGCTACATTGCCGATCTCACCGAGCTCCAGACCGCGGTGGCACTCGGAGTGTCCCTCGGGACGGTCAAGCAGCACGCCTCGAGAGCGTTGGCGCGACTCCGGCGCGACCTCGAGGAGTAGTCGGTTCGTGGTCAGCCAACTCGGGGTTCCATACCACCGTGTTTGAGGACCTTGACGATCCAGACCCTCTGGTCCCGGAGCGTTGGCACCGAGGGGAGGTAGCCCGGCGCTCCCACCGTATCGACGCAGCCCATCGGACTCGCCAGCAGCGAACTGTCGGTGGAGCAATCGTGATCGTCGCGATCCTCGGAATCGGCTCGGTCATCAGCATCGGATCGAGCGGCGACCACACCAGCCGTTCTGCGACGTCGGTGCCTCGACATCCAGGTGGCGTGAGGGCGACGTCGACCCAACCGTCATACGCCGCGGACCAGCTGGCTGCTCCGGCCAACGGGCTGGCCCCACGACAATTCAGTGCCGAGGGTGCCACGCGGCCCGGCGGCTGTCATCTCGGGGAGGCTTGTCCGGCGGATGCCGTCCAGCCATCGTTCGTCGGAGGTTCGTTCACCGATCCGATCCCCCGTGGCGGCAATGGGAATGGTCGAGCGGGCGAGTGCACCGGCAACGAGACGACTGTTCCGTGCGCTTCCGGCGTCGTCGTTGCTCTCTTCTATTCGATGACCATTCCGAGCGGGTGCGGAGAACCCGTCGTGTTCGACGGCCGGCGGTGGTGGTCGGCAGATGCGGCGGTGCCGGGGGTGAAGGGTGTGCCCGCCAACGCCTGGCTACGCCTCGATCGCGACGGGAAGGTCCTGGTAGTCGCTCCTTTCGGAACGGTCATGCTTGTGCCGGCGACCGGCTGGCAACCAGTGGTGTGCCTCCACCTTGCGCCGTGACTTTGCCTCCGTATGCCGACACGCCGGCCGTATCGATGTGTCCGGTTTCGACTGCGTCTGAATTCACCCCGGACGGCGCCTCTACACCGGTTCCCAACCAATCCGCTACGACAAGGAGAACACTATGAGCACCATTGTGACGGCAAGGCACGAGCAGGGTAGCCACTACTCCGAGACGACAGCCTCCGGCCGTACAGGTATTCGGCGCGTGGGTGCCATCCTGGGGCTGGCTCTCCTTGGCGGCGGCCTGGCGGCCTGCGGTTCGAACTCTGCCGCGTCGCCCGCCCAACCGAACTGCACTTCGGGCATGCCCAGGATCACGGTGGCGGCAAGTGGTCAGGCTTCGGCAACTCCGGACATCCTCACCGTCGACATCGGCGTAAGCGTCTCCGACGCTACGGCGTCGGCAGCCTTGTCAGATGCCAACAAGCAGGCAACCACTCTGACGGGCACATTGAAGTTCTTGGGGGTCGTTCCACGTGATATCCAGTCGACCAACTTCTCGATCACTCCCACCATGGCACCCAATGGAGCGATCACCGGATACCAGGTGTCGAACACGTTGTTGCTGACATTGCACAATCTGTCGAATGCCGGTCAGGTGATCGATGCTGCAGCGGTATCGGTTGGCAACTCCATCCGCATCAATGGATTGACCTTTGCCGTCAGCAACACCGGCAACGTCGACGGCCGGGCTCGGGCGAACGCGGTCACCACGGCGGCGGCCCATGCCCACGCCATGGCAGCGGCAGGCGGACAATCGCTTGGGAGAATCTGTTCGATCACCGATTCGACCACTAATCCGTCTCCTGTTTACGCCACCGCAGGCCAGTTCAGTGCCTCATCCGATGCCGCGAATGTGCCGGTCCCCTTGGAGCCCGGCACTCAGCAGGCCAGTGCCCAGGTCACCGTGGTGTACGTGATAGTGCCGAAGTAGGGCGCTTGCGGTCCACGGCGCTCGTGACTTCGACCGAACATAGATCGCGAGGTAGGCCAACG
This sequence comes from Acidimicrobiales bacterium, assembly GCA_017883135.1. Taxonomy (GTDB): domain Bacteria; phylum Actinomycetota; class Acidimicrobiia; order Acidimicrobiales; family RAAP-2; genus Bog-756. The sequence continues at coordinate 30,173 of JADGOE010000018.1, read as the reverse complement.
ACCTGACCCTGACCAGCGGAGGGAGCACCTATCCTGCATCGGTTCGCCTGTCCACGATGTCTCGCGACATCACCCCAGCGGAGGGAGTGGGATTCGAACCCACGGAGGCTTGCGCCTCACGGCTTTTCAAGAGCCGCGCATTTGTCCGCTCTGCCATCCCTCCGAGCGCTCGCCAGGGTAGCCGCCGTCAGGGTCCGGCCGGAGGCCCCTGGGAGGCACCGCCCGATCCCACTTGGGCTCTCAGTCCGTCCACCCACTCGGCTGCTTGCCGCTGGGCGGTTCCCACTTCGCGGCGGATAGCGGGACCGGCTGGTCCAGCCGCCGGATAGGAGCCAAGGAACTTCACTCCGGCCAGTCCGGTATGGAGGTCACGGAGGCAGTCGCTGACCACCGCATCGGAGATATGGCCCTCGAAATCGATGATGAAGCAGTAGTCACCGAGCGCCTGCTTGGTGGGGCGCGACTCCAGCTTGCTCAGGTTGATGTTGCGGGCGGCGAACTGGCCGAGGATGGCGTACAGGCTTCCGGGATGGTCGGCGTTCTGGAAGCAGGCGATGCTGGTCCGGTCGTGCCCGGTCGGTGCCGGAATGCCCGATTTGGCCAACGACACGAACCGGGTCTGATTCTCCGGATGGTCCTCGACGTCCTCGACCAGGATGTCGAGCCCGTAGAGCTTGGCTGCCAGCCGTGGGGCAATGGCCGCTGTAGGACGTGAGGACATGGTGGGGTCCCGCTCGCCCAGCAGCCGAGCCGCCTCCGCTGTGGAGTTGGTGGCCATGGTCTCGGCTGTGGGCAGGTGTTCGGTCAGGTAGCGGCGGCACTGGGCGGTGGCCACCGGAATCGACGCCACCCGCTCCAGATCGGCCAATCGGGTCCCGGGCACTGCCATCAGGTGGAGGTGGATGTCCAACACCACTTCTCGCTGGATGAGCAGGTCGAACTCGAAGATCAAACTGTCGATGATGTCCCGCACAGTCCCCTCGATGGCATTCTCGAGGGGGACGAACCCCAGGTCCACCCGGCCCTGCTGCACGGACTCGAGGACCTCTGCCAACGATGCCAGAGGAACGATCTCACCCGAGGCGTAGTCGGCCTCGCTCAGCAGTGCCTCTTCGGTGAAGGTGCCCTCGGGACCGAGGAACCCGATCCGCAGGGACGGCGCCGAAGGAGTTCCCAAGGATGCATCGGCGACCATACCCAGGCAGGATAGTGAACATCATGGACGAACTCATGCTGCAAGGCCTGCTGGCGGATGTGCGCTCGGGAGCGTGCTCCGCCGACGAGGCCGTCCTGCGACTGCGACGACTTCCCTTCGCCGATCTGGGATTCGCCAAGGTTGACCACCACCGGGCGCTGCGCCAGGGCCTGCCGGAAGCAATCTACGGACAAGGGAAGACACCCGAGCAGTGCTCGGCCATCGTGGGCGAGCTCCTCGGCGAGGGTCGCGGGCCTGCCGCCAGAGGGTCGGGTCAGGAGGAGCAAGATCAGGGTGTGCCTCGACCCGAGGGCGGACCGGTGATCCTCACCAGGGCAGATGTGGCCCAAGTGACGTCGACCCTGGCCGAGCACCCTGGGGGAGTGCGTACGGTGACCGGGGTGGCGACCGGCGGTGATCAGGTCCGGGGCGAGCTCTCGACCGTGGTGTGGCGACCAGCCCTGCCTCGGTCGGCGCGCACCCTGGTGATCACCGCGGGAACATCCGACCTTCCGGTGGCGCGCGAGTGTGAGGCGACGCTCGGCGGTTTGGGACTGCGCCCGACGGTTCTGGTGGACTGCGGTGTCGCCGGCGTGCACCGTCTGTTGGCGTCGGCCGATGAGCTTGCCGATGCCGACGCGGTGGTGGTGGTGGCCGGTATGGAGGGTGCCCTGGCCAGTCTGATCGGGGGCATCACGCCGGCTCCTGTCGTCGCCGTTCCCACCAGTACGGGGTACGGCGCTGCCCTCGAGGGGGTCACCGCGTTGCTGGCCATGCACGCGTCCTGTGCCGCTGGCATCACAGTGGTGGGGATCGACAACGGGTTCGGGGCTGCCTGCGCCATTGCCCGGATGCTGCCATGAGCGCCGGGGAGGCACCGGATGGTGCCCGGCGCATCGCATGGTTCCACTGCTTCGCCGGCATCGCCGGCGACATGGCACTGGGCAGTCTGGTGGATGCCGGCGCCGACATCGGTGAGGTTCTGACCCTCCTCGAGTGCCTGCCCATCGGGGGATGGGCGCTCGATGTGGAGCCGGTCCTGCGGGGCGGAATCGCAGCGTCCCGTGCCATCGTGACGGTCCACGACCACGTGGTGGTCCGCACCTACTCGCACATCGTCGGATTGATCGAGGAGGCCAGGCTCCCCGAGCGAGTGGCAGCGCGGTCGTTGGCCACGTTCGCAGCGTTGGCAGAAGTGGAGGCCGGACTGCACCGGCGCCCGGTGGACCAGGTCCACTTTCACGAAGTGGGGGGGCACGACACCATCATCGACGTGGTGGGCACAGCGGCTGCTCTCGAGGTGTTGGGAATCGATGAGGTGAGGGCCAGCCCGGTGGCCACCGGGCTCGGCATGGTCAGGGCCGCCCACGGCATGCTGCCGAATCCGGCGCCGGCTGTGGTGGCGTTGTTGGAAGGCGTGCCTACCTGGGGTCGGAACATACCGATGGAGCTCACCACCCCGACCGGTGCGGCCCTGCTCGCGGCATTGTCGGCTGGATACGGCCCGATGCCTCCGATGCGGGTCACCGGTCAGGGGTTCGGTGCCGGCACCCACGAGCTCGAGGATCTCCCCAACTGCACTCAGGTGGTGACCGGTGTGCAGGTTGATCTGGGTCGCGGCTCGGTGGCTGACGCCGGCAGGTTCGACCAGGGATTGGCCTCCTACGCGGGAGCGATGGCCGAAGGCGACGCCGACGCCGACGCCGGGCAGCCCGTATCGATCCTCGAGGCAACCGTCGACGACGCCACCGGTGAGCAGTTGGCTGATGCCATCGGTGTCCTGTTGGCAGCTGGTGCCTACGACGCGTGGTTGAACCCGGTGGTCATGAAGAAGGGTCGACCGGGCTTCGTCGTCCAAGTCTTGTGCGACCCTTCGATGGTCGCCCACCTGCGGGGGATACTTCGGGAGTCGACCGGATCCCTGGGGATCCGGTTGGTCACCGGCGAACGTTGGCCGGCGGCCCGCTCGATCGAGTCCGTGGTCGTGGATGGGCAGTTGATCCGTGTCAAGGTCAGCGCGGGCAGGGTCAAGGCCGAACACGACGATGTTGCCCTGGCGGCACGGCGCACAGGCAAGGCGCTCCGCGACGTTGCTTTCCGCGTCGAGGCGCAGTGGCGCTCCGAGCATCAAGAGTCGGACGGCCCACCCACTGTTGGACTGCACGAGTACGGATCGGGTGGAGGTGGCCGTCCCGTTCCGGCGAGTGATGTAGGCCAAGGTGGCCTCACCCCGGACTCTGCTGGGAAAGGAGGGACAGGGGAGGACGAACCGGCGTGAAGCGCATGGGCATGCGAACGGCCTCGACCTCCCCCTCGACCGTGGGCTGAAGGATCGGTACCATCGCGTCCGTGGCCACCGCTCGCTTGGGCGCCATCGCGCTGGACTGTGCTGATCCATCCGTGCTGGGGGCATTCTGGGCCGGTCTGCTCGGTGGCGAAGTGGCATTCACCGGCGAGGACTTCGTGGCGGTGAAGACCGACGGGATGTGGCTGGCTGCCGTGCGGGTGCCGGACTTCCGGCCGCCCTCGTGGCCCGCAGGAGACGTTCCCAAGCAGATGCATCTCGACCTTGCCGTGGACGACCTCGACCAGGCAGAGGAGGAGGCACTGCGCCTCGGGGCACGCCGTGCCGACGAACAGCCCGCTCCGGACCGCTGGCGTGTCCTGCTCGACCCGGCCGGACACCCGTTCTGCCTGTCGACCCAGATCCCGGGGTAGCCACCCGTTCGGCGGGTGGGTGGCCCCGCCGAACAGGTCGAGGCCGGGGACCTCGCATGGCTCAGCAGTTCGGGCCGTCGTCGCGGTCGCAATTGCAGCCACAATCGAAACCGCCACTGATGTCGCTGTCCACGATCAGGACGTCCCCGGTCGAAGAGAAGCGTCCGCACTCCCCACGATGATGGTCCGTGGCCCACGCTGCGGTCGCCCGGCCCCAAGGCTCTGTCCTCTCCGGACACACTTCGCCTGAAGGCGTGCCCGACCTCGGGCGCGAGGGTGCTGGGAACTTGGGAGGTAGTCGGTTGGCCGATGCAGCAACATGCGGTGGGCGGCGGAGACTCAGCAATCAGGCTCGGCGCTTCTGGGGCGGACCGGGTAGAGCCGGATCCGTTTCCGCCTCAAGTGATGAACATCACCCAATGAGGCCCCGGGGTCGGGTGCAGGTCGGCGGAAGCCTCCCCCACGGATCCGAAGGATTAGTCGTGCTCGAAGTAGGGCGATCCTGACCGTTGGAACGCACTTCCCGCACGCCCGTCGATCTGGACCGTGCGTGAACTGGACATTTCACAGTGTGAAGTACAGGATTGGAACATGCAGTTGGCGGGCGAAGTCACCACAGGTGATGGGGGGTTGTCACGTCCTTTGATGGACGAGAACGAGAGAAAGAGACAGCGGCGAAAGGAATTGCACGACCTCCTGCTTGAGGCGGGGAGGGAGGTGGTCCAACAAGAAGGAATCGAAGCCGCCCCCCGCAATCTGACGTTCAAGCGGGTGTTTGAACATGTCGAACGCAAGACCGGTCGACATCTGACCAATGGCTCGGTCATTCGACGCGTATGGGAGAACCAGGCGGACTTCCAGGCCGATGTGCTTAGGGCCATTGCGCAGGATGAGGAGCGTCCCGAGGTAGATCTGACTCTCCAGGCGGTAAGCGCCGTTCTGAAGGAGGTCGATCTCACTACGGTTGAATCACGGCTCTACGCCTTGCAGGAACTGTGCCGGAACGGAGGAGCGGCAAGTAGCGGAGCGATTGCCAACTCGCCGAGTTGGTCGTTGTGGATCAGCGTGCTGACTATTGCTACTACTACCTCCCATCCGGAGCAGCGGCAACGAATCGGGGCGGCGCTGGCAGAGGGCTACGAATCAGTGACCGAATTTTGGGAGAGGATCTACGGGTGGCTCACCGAGTTCCTCGGCTTTCGGATGCGTGAGCCGAGGACCATTCGTCAGTTCACCGTTGCCGCTACTGCGTTGAGCGAGGGGTACTCCCTGCGACAGCATGTCGACGGGAACATCGAGCAGTTCATCCTTCCGACCGGACGGAATGGCGAGGATCAGGAGTGGACGCTTTATGGGGCTGGCTTGGAGGCTTTGGCGCACGGATTCATCGAGCCGGATCCCGGGTTCACCCCTCCGTCCAAAGAATCCATCGGGGACCCGTCGTAGCGAACGACGACATCGGGGCCGTGGCGCGAGGAGGGTGTGCACCCGAGCAGAGGGGTGCCACGCGCACCATGCCTGCGTTCCACGCGGGCCCACGGGCGACTACCGTCTGGCTGGATAGTTGGCCGCACCACCCTGGCCTCCACATATCTCATCGTCGGAAAGGACCTCACTCCATGCTTCGTCTGCGCAACTGGTCGCTCGCCGTGCTTTCGGCGTCTGCCCTTGGATTGGCCGGATGCAGTAGTTCGCCGTCCACTTCGCCGTCCTCGACCTCTACTACATCGACGACCGGCGTCACCGCCTCGACCACTCCCTCGACGACCGGCACCACCACCTCGACCACCTCGCCGTCCTCGACCACCGCTGTCGCCCCCGTGCAGGTCCCGTCCCCGGCCGGGACCAGTGGCACGAAGCCGACGCTGACTGTTCCGCCTGGGGCACCCCCGACCCAGCTCGAGAGCACGGACCTGATCGTCGGCTCGGGGCCTGTGGCCAAGCCAGGGGACAACGTCACCGTGCAGTACGTGCTGGCGACCTACTCCACACGCAAGGTGATCCAGGCATCGTGGGACAGCCAACCCTTCACGTTCGTGCTCGGGCAGGGCCAGGTCATCCAGGGTTGGGACCAAGGGGTGGTGGGCATGCAGGCAGGTGGCCGGCGCGAGCTGATCATTCCGCCCAGCCTGGGGTACGGGCCGGTTGCGAGAGGTGCGGGTATCGCGGCCAACGACACCCTGGTCTTCATGGTGGACCTGTTGAAGATCAACTGATTCGACCCGTCGGGGCTGGCACCGCCGATCGGACCCGACTCGTGACTTTCCGGGGCAGGGACGGCGCCGGCCTTACCTGTCGGGTACTGCCGTGCCCGGGTACTGAATGCATGGGCCCTCGGAGTCCGGGCTGAACGCTGCGCCGGACGGGAGCACCCACACCATCTCGTCCACCGACATCCCGGGGGCTTCGGGCACCCTCCGGTCGCTGCGGTCGAGATGGAATCCCAACTTCGGTGGAATCGCGGCACTCCTCGAATTGGCCGCATCGCAGTGGATCTCCACCCGGTCGACCCCGGAACGTCCCAGCGCCGTGCGGGCCAGGGCACCGGCAGCGGCGGTGGCCACACCGTGCCCGGTGCGGTCGGAACGCACCCAGTAGCCGATCTCCAGTGCGCCCATGCCCAGGCGTGCGTGCAGCCCGCAGTAGCCGATGTTGCTGTTGGATGGGCCACCGCCACCACCACCACCGCCACCGCCTCGCATGGCGTACTGGAACTCGCGGCCTTCGTCCCAGTCGACGTCGGCGTGACGCAGGAACTCGGCGATGGACTCGGCGGTGGCGGGACGCTGCGCCCACGGCATCCAGGGGCGGAGCTGGTCGAGACTGGCATTGACGGCGCCTACTAGTTCGTCGAGATGGTCCGCGTGCGATCGCTCGAGGTCCAGGCTTTCCGAAGGGATGGTCCGAGGCGGGCGGTCGTTCAGCCAGCTGTCGGGGGAGTCAGCCATCCTTTGATGGCTTCCATGCGGACCGAACCACCCGGCTCGTCGGGTGCCGGCGTGTGCGCCAGGAGCGCACCCGGGGTGGGCGTTGGCACCCCGACACCGGAGAGCCGATGCGATGCTGAGAGATGCTCCGGGCCGTTCACCTGGTTGTGGTGACCGCCGTGAGGAGCGCAGAGAACGGGACCAGTACCGTTGCAGCACTTGCGACGAGTGCCCAGGTCGCGGTTGCCTGTGACGTTCGGCGAGGACTGAGCAGGCGGACCACGCGTGTGGAAACCGCGGTGGTGGTTGCTGCCAGAGCGCAACTCGGAGCGGTACCCGAGGAGGCCATTTCGACGAGTGCCCCTGCCAGATGTCGGGGATGGCTCTCCTTGGCGGCGAAGTCGTCGGCGGCCATCTCGAGGAGCGCGGCGACCTCGGTTCGGGCATGTCTGACATAGGGCATCCACCGCAGCAGGGTGTCCATCGATGCGAAGGGAAGCATGACGATCCCGTGGCGGCCGCGGGCGTGTCCGCGTTCATGGGCGAGGACCGCCCCCAACTGTTCGTCGCCGAGCAGTTCCAGCGTCCCGGCACTGACCACGATCCGGGGGCGGAGGCCGGGCAGGCAGTAGGCCGCCACCCGAGGATCATCCAGCAGGAGCACGTCGGGCGCCTGGTCGATAGGCCGGCTGACCAGGTCGAGGAGACGCCGGTGGCGGGACCGGGCGTACGTCGTGCACAGGCCGGTGGTTGCCAGCCCGACGAGCAGCACGATGCACACATCGGTGGCCAGCGTCAGCCCGAGGGCGCCGCTGATCCCGAGGTTCTGCAGTGGTCGTCCTGCCAGAGCCTGTCGGGTGAGGCGGGCTGTGCCCGCAAGCATTCCCGAGTGCATGGGGGCAACAGTGATCGAGAGCCCGAAGCCGATCGCAGCGAGGGCGCCGGAGATCCCGAGCGCCTGCCAGAGCACCACCGCGGCTCGGGGGGCGCGCCGTGGCCAGTCGGCCCGTGCGAGGACGGGGCCGATGGGCCCGAACATCATCACCGCGATGATGGCCAGCCAGGCGGCAGCGGTCATCGGCGGCGCGACGGTTGAGCTGGTCCAGGGTGGTCGAGGGCTCGCCGCAGCACGTCGGCCTCGGCTGGTGAGACGGTCTCGGCGAAGCGCACCAGGGCCGCTCCGCGGTCAGAGCTGACATCGAGGGCATCGTGCATCAACGACGCGATGTAGGACTCGCGACTGGCGGTGGAGGAGTAGTGATGGACGGGCCCGTCGCGTTGGTGGCGCACGAGACCCTTGTTCTCGAGTCTGGTCAGGACGGTGAGTACCGTTGTGTAGGCATAGCCGGGTAGTTGGCCGGCGACGTCGCGGCCGGTGAGCTCACATCCGAACCGGGCCCACACTATGTCCATGACCCGCCGTTCGAGTTCGCCGAGGCGTACCAATGACCCTCCTCCAGTCGGCCGTCCAGACGGGAGTGTAGCAACTCGCAGCTTGCCCCTCTACGTCCTGTAGAACTACGGTGCGTAGAATGCAATACGGACATCCGTTCCATCGGCCCGGTGTTGAACGGCGCCTGAGGTCGGAACCCGCGAACAGCGGCCATCGAGGCCTGGCACTGCTCGCACTCCTCGCCGTCGTGGCCGCCGCGGCCGCCGGGCTGGCGTCGTGCGCATCGGGTCCACCCGGACCCCCATCCGTTTCACAGGGGACCATCGAGCATCGGGCCCTTCCTCCTTCGATCCAGACGCTGACGCTCACTGACCAGAACGGCCGGCCGACCTCCTTTGCGGCGCTGCGAGGTCGGACGGTGATGTTGGTGCCGTTCCTGACGCTCTGTAGTGACATCTGCCCGTTGACGACTGGCAACCTCCTCGAGGTCCAACGCAGCCTCGACCAGTCCCACGCCGCCTCCAAGGTCCAGATCGTCGAGCTGTCCGTCGATCCGACCCGCGACACGCAGGGCCGGTTGGCCTCCTACGCGAAGTTGACCGGCGCATCGTGGGAGATGGTCACCGAATCGGACGCAGCCCTGGCCGATATCTCCACGTTCTTCGGATTCCTCCACCAGCAGGTTCCCCAGGGCAACCCGCCGGCGGTGGACTGGCTCACCAATCAGCCACTCACCTACGACGTCAACCACACAGACGGGTACGTCCTCATCGACGGAAGCGGATTCGCGACCTTTGCGACCGGTGCCGGCCCAGGTTTTCACGGGACCCTCAACCCGACCCTGTACCGCTTCTTGAGTGATCAGGGCATCCAGAATCTCAACCATCCGCCGCAACCCGCCTGGACGCCCACCTCTGCCCTGCTTAGCCTCGGCTGGATGATCGGCCGATCCATACCGAACGCGGGAAGCTGACCAGGGGCCGCATGCCGCTCGCCTTGCTGGTCGATGGTGCCAGGCCGGACATCTGGCACAACCTCGGGTCCACCGCCATCGCGGTCACTCCGAGCGCCCTCATCGTCGGGACCGCAGCCCTCTACCTCTGGGGTGCACGGCGCGCCGGAACGATCGACCCCGAGCACCCGTGGTCACCGAAGCGCACCATCTCGTTCGTCGGCGCCATGGTCCTCGTCTTCGTGGCGATCGAATCGGTGATCGGCGTCTATGACGACACCCTCTTCTACGACCACATGGTCCAGCATCTGGTCCTGATCATGCTGGCCGCACCCCTGATCGCGATGGGCGCTCCTTCCGAGCTGCTGGTCCGCTCCACGACCGGCGCGACCCATCGAGCGGTCACCAGGGCGCTCGACTCCGGAGCGGCCAACGTCATCGGCCATCCGATCACCGGTTTCTTGCTCTATGCCATGCTCGTTCCGGCCGTTCACCTGACCAGCCTCTACAACATCATGCTGACCAACGAACTGGCCCACGACAACGAGCACCTGGCCTTCCTCGTCGTCGGCTACCTGTTCTGGCGTCCGGTCGTCGGCATCGAACCGAGCCGCCACCCTCTCACCCCCGGGCTCAGGCTCGTCTACCTCATGTTGGCCGTCCCCATCGACACCTTCAGCGGCCTCGTGCTGCTCTCCACGAACCACGAGATGTTCTCCGCCTACACAAATCTGCGACGGGCCTGGGGCCCTACCCTCATCGGGGACCTCCACACCGGCGGTGCCATCATGTGGATGGTCGGCGACAGCCTGATGGCGCTTGCCATGATCCCCGTGGTCGTCCACTGGGTCCGATCGGAGGAGGAGCTCACCAAGCAGATCGACGCCGAGCTCGACGCTCAAGAGGCCGCCCGCCACCAGAGCGCCGGACCATGATCGGAAAAGCACCTCCGGTCGCCGTCGGCCCGCCCTCGGGAAGCGCCCCGTCCACTCCGAGACGATCTCGTGATGTCCGCGCGATCCGGGCCGGAACCCGGTGAAGTACTTCCTGCGTTGGTTGGGAGGCTGCGCTGTCATGGCGTTGATTCTGCTGGGTTCCGCCGGTCCGGCCGGCGCGCACGCTCAGCTCGAGTGGACGAGCCCCGATCAGTCCTCTGTCATCGAGGTGTCCCCGAGCCAGGTCACTCTTCACTTCGGCGAGCCGGTCGAGATCGACTTCGGGTCCCTTCGCGTCATCGGTCCGAAGGCGCAGCGAGTCGACAGCGGCGGAACGCGGCACCCAGGGGGGACAGCCATGCCGTGACCACTTCGCTGCCCGCGGATCTGCCGCGCGGAACATACGTAGTTGCATGGCGGGTCATTTCGGCCGACTCGCATCCTGTGCATGGAGCCTTCGTGTTCTCCGTGGGCTCGGCCGTCGGTGCCGGAAAGGCCAGTTCGCTCGCGGCGACCCTGAGTGGTCAGTCTGGCAGCACGACGGTCGGCGTCCTCTACTGGTTCATCCGGTTCGCAACCTTCGCAGGCCTCATCTTGCTGGTCGGCCTGGCTATCATGGTCACGCTTGTCTGGCGGCCGGGCGGCACATCCCGACGGATCGGTCGACTGCTGTGGACCTCGTGGATCGTCCTCTTCGGGTCCACCCTGCTGGGAATAGCGATCCAGGGCGTGTATGCGGCCGCTCTCCCGCTGACCGACATCGTTCGTCCCACACTCGTCAACGCAGTACTGCATACGCGATTCGGCAAGATCGAGCTGCTCCGGCTGGTGCTGCTGATCGCCTTCGTCCCAGTGCTGCTCGGCATTCAAGGTCGCATCGGCGGTCGCGAGCGCCGCTGGGCCTGGGTCGTTCCCGCTGAGGTCGCCCTCGGGATCGGCCTCCTGCTCACCCCCGGACTGGCTGGCCACGCATCCAGCGGAAGTCAGGCCGGGCTCGGCCTCGCGCTCGACGTCCTCCATCTCGGCGCCGCCGCCGTCTGGCTGGGAGGGCTCGCGCTGCTGGCAACCGTGCTGGTCAAGGCCGACACCGGGGTGGACCAGCCTCGGGACCCGGCAATGGTCACGTTGAAGGTTTCGTCCTTCGCGTTCACCGCGGTCGTGGTCGTCGTCGCCACGGGGACGGTCCAGGCCATCCGCCAGGTGGGGAGCTTCGATGCGCTCGTCCACACTGCCTACGGCCGCACGCTGCTGGTCAAGATCGGGCTCGTCGTTCTCCTGATCGGAGTCGGAGCGATGAGTCGTCGGATCGTGCACGGAAGCTGGGGGTTGCCGCGCACGGCGCGACGGAGCGCCCCGGAAGCGGTCACCGCCGGGCACCCGAAGTCCGGTGACGATGGGTGGCGCGATGAGCACCGCAACCTCCGCCGCTCCGTGCTCGTCGAGGTCGGCATCGCACTCGTGGTCCTTTTGGTGACGGCACTCCTGGTGAACGCGGTTCCGGCCAAGCAGGCCGCCGGCCTGCCCTTCTCGTATACGTTCAACACACTCGGCGTGCAGGTCAATGTGATCGTGGACCCCGCTCGAGCCGGCCCGGACAATCAAGTTCATGTGTATGTGCTCAGCGGTATCGGTACGCCGAGGGCCGTCCCCGAGCTCGATGCCAGCATCAGCCTGCCGGCACAGAGCATCGGGCCTCTCGACATCCCACTCGTCGTCGCGGGACCTGGGCACTACTTCGCCACCCACGTCGACATTCCCATCGCGGGAACCTGGGTTCTCAAGATCATCGTGAGAACAGATGACATCAACGAACAGGTGGTCTCCGCGCCACTGCCTGTCCACTGACCCCGCCCTTCTCGTGTCGTGGACCCGTCGCCAACCGAGCTCTGCCCGAACTGCACAAGAGGAGAACAGCACATCATGAAGCACTTCATTGCCGGTGGATGGGAAGGGTGGCCGCAGGATGTGGGGCCACCCTTCTGTTCGCACTGTCATCCGCGTCCCCTGCCGGTGCTCACGTAACGGTGCACCCTGACACCATGCCGGCCGGATCCGGTGACATCGAGCTCACCTTTCGAGTGCCGAACGAACGGGACAATGCGAACACCGTTGGCGTACAGGTCTTCTTCCCCAGCGACCTGCCGCTGCTGACGGTCGATGTCCGGTCGGTGCCGGGGTGGACGTCGACCGTCGACACCCAGAACCTGAGCAAACCGGTCCAGTCGAGTGACGGACCGGTCGGCCAGATCGTCAGGGCCATCACCTGGAAGGCGACGGGCGCTGGGATCGCGCCAGGGCAGTACGAGGACTTCGCGGTCGCCGCGGGTCAGGCGCCGTCTCGACCCGGATCGGTCATCTTCAAGTCGATCCAGACGTACTCCTCCGGTGAGGTCGTGCGCTGGATCCAAGTTGCCTCGACCCAGAATCCCAATCCCGACACGCCGGCGCCGGTCCTCACGCTCACGGCCGCTGGCACGACGGGAGGCGCCGCTCCCGCCACCTCCAGCGGATCGACTGCAGCAGAGGGTCTTGCCATCGCTGCACTCGCTGTTGGAGGGGTCGGACTCGCCGGTGTGATCCTGGTGTTCAGGCGGAGCCGACGGGATCCGCCCTCGTGACCGATCGTGCTCGCGGACGGTCCCCGAACCCGATACCACGAGTCCGATGGCTGAGGTCGGGGGAGGTGGCCCTGGGCATGGTGATCGTCCTGCTCGGCACTTGGGCGCAACCGGCATCGGCACATGTTGGCGGTATGGGCACCACGCCGTGGGACTACGCGACGACCGTCAGCGGCGTCGTGCCTCCTGTGCCCGGACTCTCGTTGCAGGTGCACGAAGGCGGAAATTGGCTCGTCCTCACGGATCTCACGGGACGGGAGGTGGTGGTGCTCGGCTATCTGGGCGAACCGTACCTTCGGGTCGGCCCGTCCGGAGCGTTCGAGAACCGAAATTCCCCTTCGTTGTACCTCGCGCAGGCCGGCTCGGGCGCCAGCTCCGCACCTGCGGTTCCACCGAAGGGCGCGCCGGCCGCCTGGCTCAGGATCGGGAGCGGACCGAGCCTGGGATGGCACGATCACCGCGTCCATTGGGCGGATCCGCTGCCGCCGCCAGAGGTTGTGCGTGATCCATCCGTGGCCCATGTGGTCATCCCGGATTGGCACATCCCCCTCCTGTGGAACGGCCGGACCGTCGTGGTCAGTGGGGATGTCCTGTGGAAGCCTGGACCCTCACCGTGGCCATGGTTCGGCATGGTCGCCGGTACCGCTGCCGCCATCGTCGTACTCGGATGGTCGTCGCGCCGGACCCGGTGGATGGTGGGCGTCGCGATCGTGGTTGGCACCGCTGCCGATGTGATCTGGGTTGCAGACCGCTGGCAGGCCTCATACGTTTCGGTCTCCAGCAAGCTCGACGGTCTGCTCGCTGTCCTCGGCGCCGTCGTCTTCGGTTGGGCCGCCCTGGCCCTCATGGCCAGGCGTGGCAGCGGTCGAGGAATGTCGGTCGCCGTGATCACCGGCGTCTGTCTGGTCTGCGACGTCCTGCCCGAAAACGGCGTCTGGCGGTTCTCGGACGTACCGACATCCCTGTCGGCCGACGCCGTCCGTGTTCTGGCGCTCGTCACACTCTCGTGCGCCATAGGGCTGGTGGTCTTGGGATGGCATCGGAGCGTCTGGCTCCCAGCACCCGACCCGGAACGTTCTGGGAGCGGACCACGTGAACGGGCCCCGGCCGTTCCGGCATGACCCGGTCGATGTGCGTGCCCGACCAGTCCGCAAGAACCTGCTGTGAGTTGCTGCTTCGTGCAAGGATGGCGAGGCCGTGACGGGCTCGGGATCGGCCGAGCGGCGGACCGGGCAGGTCGGAGGAGTCACCTGATGCGGCTGGTCATACATGTCGGCGGAGGATCGGGCCATCTCCGCCCGGTGATTCCCATCGCGATCGCTTGGAGGGAGCGTGGCCACCAGGTCGTGGTCGCCGCCGAACCGGCCAATCGTCACGAGACCGAGCAGTTCGGTCTGGACTTCGCCGAGCTCTCGGTTCCCCCGGTCGACGGGTCCATCATGAGAATCATCGGAGAGGCCTCCGAAGAGGACCGTCCTCGGGTCGTGCTTTCGCTGTTCCTCGATCGGGCGATCGCCTGCACGGCGCAACTGACCCAGATGGTGGAGGACTCGAAGGCCGACGTCATCCTGCGGGAGACCACCGCCTGGGCGGCGGTGTTTGCCGGAGAGCAGGCCGGCGTCCCTGTGGCCAGCTTTGATTTCGCACCTGTCCCTGCGCCGCTCTTCGTGGATCTCGTGGGGGACCTCTTCGCCCGGTACCGCCAGGAGCTGGGGCTTCCCGAGGATCCAGACCTGAAGACCCTGGATCGGTGGCTCACCCTGATCGGTGCACCGCCGCAATGGCTGTGGTTCGACGCACTGCCGGCAACCGCCCACCTGATCCGACCCCCCGACCCTGCACCGTTGAGTGACGAGTCGAACACCGACCTGCTCGATGCGATGGACGATCGCCCGCTCGTGTATGCCACATTGGGGACGACGTTCAACAAGGAGTCGGGCCTGTGGCCCACCGTGTTGGAGGCTCTCGCCGAGGTCGACGCCAATGTGGTGGCCACGCTCGGTCGCGACCTGGACCCGAGCGAGTTCGGGGCGCAACCGCCGAACATCCGTCTGGCCAGCTTCGTTTCGCAGGGCTTGATCCTGCCGCACTGCACCGCTGTTCTCGCCCACGGCGGGTATGGATCGCTGATGGCAGCGCTCCGCCACGGTTTGCCCGTCGTGTCGATCCCGCTGGCTGCGTTGGACAATCAACTGAACGCGGTGCAGCTCGAATCCCTCGGTGCCGGCATTGCGATCCCCGAGGCGCCGCGTTCGCCGGAGGTGATCGCCGCCGCAGTCACTGATGTGCTCGGTGAGCCCAGGTACGGGGTCGCCGCCCAAGCAATTGCCACGTCGATCGAGGCACTGCCTTCGACGGACCACGCGGTGGATCTCTTGGAGCGCCTGGCGAGGGAGCGGCGGCCTGTTCTCCGGGTGGAGTAGGGCCGGTACCTCTGCTCGCCTGTCGTGGCGTCAGTCGGCCTCTACTGGGAATCCTGGGATTCGGCGGTACACGTTCGTCGTGCGTGCCTCGAACCCGAGGCGTAGATAGAGGCGATTGGCCGCTTCGCGGCTCGGGCGTGAGGTGAGGTCCACGGACTTGGCACCGTCGGTTCCGGCACGGTCGACTGCGGCCTGCACCAATGCCTCGCCGGCCCCGGCCCCCCGGGCCGACTCGTCGACCACCACGTCTTCGATCCAGGCCCTGATGCCGGTCGGCACCCGAAAGAGCGCCAGTGTCAGTGAGCCGACGATCGTCCCCGAGACGTCGCGGGCCACGAAGAGCACCGACGTCGCCGAAGTCACGATCTCGACCAGCTCCACCATGCCGGGTGGTGGGGCGGACGAGGAGAGCTGGGGCATCAGCCGGGTGAAGGCCTCGATCAGCTCGGAAGTCACCTCGGCGACCTCGCTGACGGTGATGCCGGTCGACGGCGGCCCATTGGCTCCTGCGCCGCCAGTGGTCTCGGGGACCGAGCTCTCCGCTGTCACAGGTGGCGAGTGTAGCCAGCACCGGCCCGCTCAATTCGCGCCGGCTGCAGGCGGCAAGACGACCCCGAGGCCGACCGGCTCATGGTCGTGGCCGGCCGGAGTGGTAGGGGGGTCGCGGATCGCCAGGTGAACCTGCTGCGTGCGGGGCTCATGTCTGCTGAGGATCGCCGCGCCAGATCGGCGATCGGACCGAGTCGTAGAGCACCTCGACGGGGTCGCCGCGGAGGGCGGAAAAGACGTGGTCACCCCACCGCTCGGCGCCGGCCAGCGGAAAGGGGAGCTCGTCCGTCGGAAACCACCCCACATCGGTGCACTCCAGCGGATGGGCCTTGAGCTGCCCGCCGACCGGCCTGCACTGGAAGACCAGGGAGTAAAGGGGGATGCGGCTCATGCCGAACCGGAGGCCGTCGAGCACTGCGATCAACCGGATCACCTCCACCTCGATGCCGGTCTCCTCCTCCACCTCCTTGACTACCACCTCGGCCGCCGAATAGCCGATATCGGCCCAGCCGGTGGGGTAGAGCCACACGCCGGAGTCGGCCCGCTGGATCAACAGGATCTCGCCCTTGTCGTTGCCCACCGCGGCCCCTACCGCCACCTTCGGCGTGACGTAGCCAGGGACACCCTTCCCGACCGATCCCAGCCACTCCTCGACCAGGCCTTCGGCATCTTGGGAACCGTCGGTGCCCTCTTCGACCGTCGCCCGTATGTCAGCGGCGACGCGCAGGATCTCTTCGAAGCGTTCCTGCTCATAGAGGGACTCGGTGAAACCAAGGCCGGTCCGGGCGATGCCGGCCAGCGACTCACTCCACCGCAGGAGCTGTTTGGTGGAGGGAGCGGGTTCCACGGTCCCGACGCTACCGCACCGTCGACGCGGGCCGGCCGAGATCGGGCACAATGGAGCGTGGCCGTTCTCGAAGATTGCCGTCATTACGTCATGCAGACCACTGCCCACGAGGAAAAGCTCGAGCGGTGCAGGATGGGGGCCAACCAGCAGCTGCCCTTCGCCTGCCCGGATGGGTGTCTGTTCTACGAGCCCCGCAAGGTGTCGGGCGCGGGATGGACGGTTCGGACGCCCGAGGACCCCTCGGCCTCCTGAGGAGATCCGGGCTCACAAGACCCGGGTGCCCTACGACGCCTGGAGCCCACGGTCAGCTCTCGATCACGTCCCCGAGGAGATCCACCTGGACCCCCTCGCCCCGAAGCCACTCGAGCGCCCGGTCGACCGTGGCAGCATCGCCATCGAGCTCGCAGATGATCCAGCCGCTGTGCTCGCCGACGTCGGCTCGTCGGATGTTCGGCACGATGTCGAGCTCTGTGACCATGCGGGCGATGATCGGCTCGCGGACCAACTCGTCGGGGAACGTCAACTTGACCCGTACACCGATCACCTGGTTCCTCCTGACGCCGCCACGAGTGCGGCATTGAGGTTCCCCGAACGGAACCCGTCGAGGTCAAGCGTGACATACCGGTAGCCGGCGCGGTGGACGGTGTCGGTGACCTCGACCCTGCGAGCCACCACCATGGCCAGGTCCTCCGCAGGGACCTCGATGCGGGCGGTGTCGCCGTAGTGGCGCACCCGCAGTTGGCCGAAGCCCAGCGACCGCAGGCCCGACTCGGCCTCGGCCACCGAGCGGAGGGTGCTCAGGGTGACCGGTGTCCCGTAGGGAACCCTCGAGGCCAGGCAGGCAGCGGCCGGCTTGTCCCACGTCCGTAGGCCCAGGCGCTCTGACCACGACCGCACGTCGGCCTTGGCGAAGCCGGCGCTGACCAGGGGGAAGAGGGCACCCCGCTCCGATGCCGCCCGTTGGCCGGGCCGATGGTCACCCAGGTCGTCGAGGTTCACGCCGAGGACCACGGACCGCCTCGGCCCACCGAGCACCTGTTCGGTGAATGGCGCCAGCGCATCGAGCAACGAAGCCTTGCAGTGGTAGCAGCGTGAGCCGTCGTTGGCAGAGTACGCCGGGTCGGCCAATTCGCCGGTCTGCACTTCGCTGAATCGCAGCCCCCACTCCGCTGCCATGGCCCGGCAGTCAGCCAACTCCTCGGGTGCCAGTGACGGGGACACTGCGGTTACGCAGAGCACCGAGTCCGCCCCCAAGGTCTCGGTGGCCACCCAGGCGACGAAGGCCGAGTCCGCCCCTCCGCTGAAGGCGACGATCAACGGCCCGATGTTGCGGAGCTCACGGCGTAACGCGTCGATGTCGCCCCCGATCACCGGGTCACCCACTGGGCTCACTCATCAGGAGCCACCTGGGCCAGGACCGCCTCTATCGGCGCGACCATCCCAGTCAGGAACGGGCCGAATTCGGCGAACCGGGCGGAGCCCTCGTCGAAGCGCATCGTGTAGACGCACTCCTTGAGGTCGTCGGGATGCACCCCGAAGAGGGTCACACCCCACTCCCAGTCGTCGATCCCGGTGGAGCCGGTGATCATCTGGACGATCCGCCCGGCAAACGTACGGCCGACGGCACCGTGCCCCTGCATCAACGCCTTGCGCTGCTCGAACGGCATGGTGAACCAGTTGGATCCCTCGGTCTCCCCGCGCCGCTTGGACATCGGGTAGAAGCAGAAAGCGGACATACCCTCGGGCGGCAGGGAGGGGTACAGCCTGGTCTGCTTCATCTGGTCCGGGATGCCTTCGGCGTACTCGGACACCTCGGTCAACGAGACGTAGGAATCGACCACCACCAGGCCGGCGGCCTGCACATCGGACTGGAGTCGGCGGAGGCGCCAGAGGTCGGCACCCAGGGCCACCAAACCCAGATCGGCCTTGTGGCCGAGCATGGCCACCGTGACCACCTGCACCCCATCGGCCTCCGCACTCTTGACCGCCCGAATGATTGCTCCGGAGTCGCAGCGGTCCGGCCCCGGCCGGAAGGGTCCGCCCGCCAACTTGCAGAAGAGGTGGAGCACACCCCAACCGACCGTTGGAACGAGGGGTTCGGTCACAGCGAGCAGTCTAGGGAAAGAACGAAGGGCGCCCCACCGGGCGCCCTTCGTCACGTCAGCTTGATGTGGTCGACTCAGAAGTCGACCGTGATTCGGGTCGGCTCAGAAGTCGTCCATTCCCCCGCCGGGCATGCCGCCCGCCGACTCGTCGGGCTTGTCCACGATGACGGCCTCGGTCGTCAGGAACAGCGCGGCGATGGAAGCGGCGTTCTGGAGTGCCGACCGAGTCACCTTGACCGCGTCGATCACGCCGGCCTCGAACAGGTCCACGTACTCGCCGGTGGCGGCGTTCAAGCCTTCGGCGGCCTTCTTGAGATTGCGCACCTTGTCCACGATGACCCCACCTTCGAGGCCGGCGTTGACGGCAATCTGCTTCAGGGGCTCCTCGACGGCCCGGGCCACGATGCGTGCACCGGTGGCCTCGTCTCCCTCGAGCTTCTCCGCGGTTTCGAGCACCGCAGCCTGGGCTCGCAGCAGGGCGACACCGCCGCCGGGCACCACGCCTTCTTCGATGGCGGCCTTGGTCGTCGAGACGGCATCCTCGATGCGGTGCTTCTTCTCCTTGAGCTCCACCTCGGTGGCGGCTCCGACCTTGATCACCGCGACACCGCCGGACAGCTTGGCCAGACGCTCCTGGAGCTTCTCGCGGTCGTAGTCGGAGTCGGTGTTCTCGATCTCGGCTTTGATCTGGCTGATGCGGCCCTTGATCTCGTCCTCGGAGCCACCGCCCTCGACCACCGTGGTTTCGTCCTTGGTCACCACGATCTTGCGTGCGGTGCCGAGCAGATCGAGGCCGACGTTCTCGAGCTTGAGGCCGACCTCTTCGGTGACGACCTGGCCGCCGGTGAGGATGGCGATGTCCTGCAGCATGGCCTTGCGGCGCTCGCCGAACCCGGGGGCCTTGACGGCCACGCTCTTGAAGGTGCCGCGGATCTTGTTCACGACCAGGGTGGCCAGGGCCTCACCCTCGAGGTCCTCGGCGATGATGACCAGCGGCTTTCCGCCCTGCATGACCTTCTCGAGCAGGGGGAGCAGGTCACGGACGGCGGTGATCTTCGATCCGACCAGCAGCACGTAGGTGTCCTCGAGAACCGACTCCATCCGCTCGGGATCGGTGACGAAGTACGGGGAGATGTAGCCCTTGTCGAAGCGCATGCCCTCGACCAGGTCCATGTCCATGCCGAAGGTCTGGGACTCCTCGACGGTGATCACGCCGTCCTTGCCCACCTTGTCGATGGCCTCGGAGATCATCTCGCCGATCTCCGTGTCGGCTGCCGAAATCGACGCCACCTGGGCGATCTGGCCCTTGGAATCGGTGTCGCGGGCGATACCGCGCAGGGAGGCGACGGCGGATTCGACGCCGGCCTCGATGCCTTTCTTGAGCGACATGGGGTTGGCGCCGGCGGCGACGTTGCGCAGTCCTTCGTGCACCATGGCCCACGCCAGGACGGTGGCGGTGGTGGTCCCGTCGCCGGCCACATCGTCGGTCTTCTTGGCGACTTCCTTGACCAACTCGGCACCGATGCGCTCGAAGGGATCCTCGAGATCGATGTCCTTGGCGATGGAGACGCCGTCGTTGGTGATGGTGGGGGCACCCCACTTCTTGTCGAGGACGACGTTGCGGCCCTTGGGGCCGAGGGTGACGCGTACGGCGTCGGCGAGCTTGTTCATACCGCTCTCAAGGGCTCGACGGGCCTCCTCGTCGAACGTGATCAACTTGGCCATCTGGTGTTCCTCCGTGGTCGTTAGCACTCTGCAGTGTCGAGTGCCAATAGCAAACCACGTGTGAGGCTCTTGCGCAACCGCGGGTCCTGCACGCTGGCCTTATGTGCCGGCACGTGGCGCCGCTGGCTCGGGCCGACCCGTGGTGACCGGGGATGGTGGCCCCCTTCCGACTCCGTCTCACGGAGTTCGGCGATGCCGAATAAGCCTGTCACGACGCCGGTCAGGTCGTAAATCCGGCACGTTCCACGAAGCGGTCGAAGAGCCGGCGGGTCTGGTCCTCGGGGCCGAGTCCCCGTGCGTCGAAGCCCGAGAGGAGCCCCTCGGCGCCCGCGGGGTCGAGGTTGTCCCCGTCACGGGCATCGTCCACCCATCGCCGAACGATGCCCTCGGTCACCTCGGGATGGAACTGCACTCCGGTGTGCACGCCGAGGATGTAGGCGTGCAGCGACACCTCGGTCCGGGCCAGAGCCTCGGACCCGGGTGGAGCGCTGAACGCGTCCTCGTGCCACACGAGCCACGGCCCGGCGGGTATGCGGTCGGGGTCCTCGGTCTGGACCTGACGCCACCCGATTTCGGGCACCGAGGCTCGGTAGACCTGCCCGCCCAGGACCTGGGCGAGGAGCTGGCCACCGAAGCAGACGCCGAGCACCGGAAGGTCGGCGGCGACTGCCGAGCTGACCAGGCGGCGCTCGTGCTCGATCCACTCGACGGACCGGTCGGTGACGGATTCGACCGACCCCATCACCACCAGCAGGTCGAAGGAGTCGAGGTCCGGAAGCGCCGACGGACCGTGATCGGCCCGGCAGGCCGTGGTGGTGAACCCCAATTCACGCGCCCGTTCGCCGAGGACCCCGGGGAGGTCCCACGCGCTGTGTTGGAGGAATACGGCTCGGGGGGTCATCGGTTCTCCGCTCGACGCTAGGGCATCGTCCACGCCCGACGACTTTCTCTCTCAGCAACTGCTGCATCAACAGTTCGGCGGTGCTCCCGGCCGGGGGCCGAACCGCCCCGGGCCAATTCGATCTCGTGACCTGACGTCAAGTGGAACGCTAAACTGTGGAAGTGAACCTTGCGCTCTCGAAACGGGGCGACTACGTGGTGCGCTCGGCGATCTGCCTGGCCCGCTCCTACGAGTCGGGCACACCGAAGAAGTTGCGTCAGGTGTCGGCGGAGATGGACGTACCGCGCACCTTCGTCTCCCAGATCCTCGGTGATCTCGCCCGGGCCGGTCTCGCCGTCTCATTCTTCGGTACCCATGGCGGCTACCGCCTCGCCCGGCCCCCGGCCGAGGTGAGCCTGCTGGAGGTGGTGGAGGCGGCTGAGGGCTCGCTCGCTCCGCAACAGTGCGTGTTGGGGGACGGTCCGTGCCACTGGGACACGGTCTGCCCGCTGCACGAGACGTGGGGCGCCGCCACGGATGCGTTCCGAACGGTGCTGGCCGCGACGAGCCTTGCCGACCTGGTGGAGCGGGACCTCCAGATCGAGGCAGGCACCTACAGCGTCCCGGGCGACGCCCATCGCCATCATCCGGTGACCGTGGCGGTCACCGACTCGGTCCAGGTCGAGTTGGCGGCCCCGGTTGTGGCGGCCAGGCTGCGAGCCGGCAGCTCGTGGCTCGTCCCTCACCTGGAGGCGGCATGGGCCGAGGGCGAGGAGATCCTCCTTCGGGTCGGACCGGGAGGACCTGCTTGGTTCGGGAAGACGGTCGCCGTCCATCTCGGGACACCGGAGGGCGCGGACGAGGCGCTCGTGATCCCCATCACCTGGGAGGCGACCGGCCCGTCCGGGCTCTTCCCCCGCCTCGAGGGCAAGCTGCGCCTGTCCGCTCTCGACCCGGAACGGTCCGAAGTGGGCCTGTCGGGCCGCTACCGTCCCCCACTCGGTCGTGCCGGGCAGGCGCTCGACGAAGCACTGCTCACCCACGTTGCCAGTGCCACCGTCCGCTCGCTGCTCCGTCGGGTCGCACGGGCGCTCGAGGAGGAGCCGGCCCAGCGTCCTGTGCGGCGGGCGGGCGGATCGGGGCCACCGGACGTGGTCGCCGTCGGAGGTTCGCCGGGCAGCGCGCCGGAGAGCTCGGTCGCCGGTCCCCTCGGGCCGCCGAGTGAGGGCCCGTCGACATCAACCTCGTGAGGAACCGGGGCGGCCTTACCTAGTCGGCGCAGGTGTCGGTGCGGCGGCCTCGCAGCCCCGATGGATGGCGGTGTCGACACCGGCTGCCAGCTGGCTGCTCGCCGGTTCAGGCGATGTGACGGTGCGAGTCCGAAAGGGGGGCATGGCCGCTCGCCACCACTGCCAGATCAGGTGGGTCCCCCCGACCGGCCACCTGCGCGTCGTAGGTGTCAAGGCGCACCACGGGGAAGGTGCGGTTCGTGCTGGCGAGGTAGAGCCGGACGTGGGGGAAGGCGTGGAACACCGCAGCGAAGGCCCGCTCGCGCTCCTCGCCGTCGAGGATCACCGGTGCGACCGTCTGGCGGCGCCCGCCCCGCTCGATCTCGACCAGTCCGCCACTCCGCAGGTTCGCGAACCACGAAGGAGCCCGATCAGAGCCCCCGTTGGCGGCGCAGACGATCGGCGCCCGGTCGAGCTCCACGTAGGCGACGAGGACCTCCCGCACCTGCCCACTTTGCCGCCCCCGGGTGCGGAGCAGAAGTACGTCGTCGACCCCGAGTGCTTTCACGCCGAGGCTGATGCCGAGGTGTCGATAGGCGACGACGTCGAGCCTGGTCCACAAGCGCGCCGTCAGCTGATCGAATCTGGAGCGCCGCCGCCCGCCGGGTGTGAGCGGCCGATAGATCCGGACGTAGGCTCGGGCGAGGTTTCGCCGGTAGCCGGGATTTTCCTCCATGGGAACCACCCCCTCCTCGTTCTCACGAGGTTGGTGCCCTACTCGACAAGTACTTGTTGCGCCTCCCGAATAGTGGCCTTGCGTGCGAGTTCGTCAGCGAATGCGGCCGGCCCGAAGACGCCCGGCTTCGCACCGAGCTCCCGTGGCCCGAATGCGGCCTGGGCGACGACCACCGCACCCTTTGCTTCGATGGCCTGTCGCATGGAGCGAAGGGCACCCTTGGGCGACACGCCGAAGGTGCAGAAGATCCCGACCGGCTTGCCGGCGAGCCGGGGCAGTCCGGCCAGCCAACTGCGCATCGCCTTGGCCGGACCCACGCCGGCGACCACGAAGCCCTCGACCCAGGTGCCGATCATCACCAGGTCGGCCGCGGCCAGCTCCTCGCTCCCCACCTTGGCGATCGGCAGCACACGGATCTGGTCACCCTGTGCCGCGAAACCATCGGCCACCGCCTCCGCTGCGCGAGCGGTCTTGCCCCCGACGCTCTCGTAGCAGACGAGCACTCGCCGCTGCCGACTGGACCACGCGGGCTCCGAGCGACCCGGTCGCGCCGGTCGGGAATCGAGCACCGCAGCCGCAGCACGTCGGCCCTGGGCCATGGCTTCGACCACGGTGGCCGGCCCGGTCAGCGCGTCGCCGACGGCCCACAGCCGCTCGCCGACCGGCAGGGCGGCAGCCCACAGCGCGACCTCGCGCCCCAACGCCAGCGTGCCAACCGGGCTTCGGTGGGCGAAGGCCGAGGCACGGTTGGCGAGGATGCCGCTTGCCGTCCACCGCCGATCGGGCACACCGGTCGCCTCGCGGCGCACGGGGGTGTCGGGCAGCGCGTCGGAGAACGCCGGATCGGAGCGGTAGCCCATGGCCATCACGACCAGTTGGACCTCGAGCTCCTCGGGGTTCCGCGACAGCACCTTCGGGCGTTGGTCGGCCCGCTCCTGCGTGGTGAGGGCGAGCTCGGCGCGCACCACCCGGCCCGCTGCTCCGTGCAGCGCGGTGAGGGTACGCGAGAAGCGGACCTCGACGCCTTCGAGGCGGGCCTCGTCGAGCTCGTCGGGACGAGCCAGTGCGAACCGCTCGTCGAGCCAGTCGACGCACGTCGCCCGAAGGCCGAGCCGCCGCGCGGTTCGGGCCACGTCCATGGCCGTGTTGCCCGCGCCGAGGACCAGGACCTCGGGCTCCGGGCGTCCCTGTACGCCGGTGTCGCCGGTGTCGCCGGTGTCGCCGGTGAGTCCCAGCGTGGCGCAGAATCCTGCGCGGTCGCCACCCGTTTCGAGTGCAGCCTTTGCCCCCTGCAGGAACATGGTCGCATCGACGACGCCGTCGAGATCAGCACCGGGAACCGGGAGCCGCAGGGGCATGCCGGCCCCGTGGGCCACGATGACTGCGTCGTGGGTGGCGAGGAGCCCGTCGAGGTCCCCCGGTCGGATCGTGGTGTTGCAACGCAGGTCCAGGCCTGCCTCGCTGAGCTGGCGCCAGGGTCTGGTGGCAACCGCTTCGGGCAAGGTGAAGTCGGGGATCCCCCAGATGCAGAGACCCCCCGGGGTGGACTCCTTCTCGTAGACGGTCACCGAGGCACCTGCTTCGAGCAGGTCCCACGCAGCGCCCGCCCCGGCTGGCCCCGAACCGATGATCCCCACCGACAGCTCCGAGGTGGCCGGAGCGGGCGCGGGTGGCGGGACGGCCAGGTTGTCGGCGATGAAGCGTTCGAGGCGGCCGATGGACACCGGGGTCCCGCCTGCGAGGGACCAGGTGCATGCCCCTTCGCACTGGGCGGACTGGTTGCACACCCGCGAGCAGATGTCGGGCAGGACCGAGGTGCGTCGCAGGATCTCGTGCGCTCCCTCGAGGTCGTGGTCCCGGACAGCGCCAATGAAGCCAGGGATGTCATTGTGCGCGGGACAGCCCCGCACGCATGTCGGATCGGGGCACTGTAGGCAGCGCTCGGCCTCAGCGAGCGCTTCGGGCCAACCGGCAAGTCCGGAACGGATCTCGCCGATGTCTCCGAGCAGGTGCTCGGGATGGACCGGCTTGGGCTCGAATCGGGGCGCTACCATCAGCGGCCCTTCGACCACGATGGCCGAGAACGGGCAGGTGCGCTCGCACTGGCGGCACCCGACGCAGAGATCGCCGGAAGCGAGAGCCACCCAGCGCTCGGTATCCATCGAAAGCGTCCCGGTCGGGCAGCGGATGACGCACTCTTGGCAGCCGGCACACCGGTCGGTGAGGACCCGCGCGAAGGGCCGATCGGTGCCGGCTGCAACCTTGTTCTCTTCTGTCAGGGTCATCGTGGCTCCTCTTTGCCGATTCGGACTCTGGCTGTCGGTGCTGGGAACATCGCCATCACCGGTCAGTTCGCTGCCTGCATCACCACGTAGAGTTCAGCCGCGACAGCTCCGCAGAGGAGCACCAGCCCGCTGGTGGTGACCCGCACGGCGAACGCACTGCGGCTGACGGGAATGAGCTCGCGGGTGGCGATCCGCCACGTCGCCCAAAGGGCTGCGACTGTGCCGAGGGCGATCACCGCCACCTGGACGACGATGATCCGTGGGTCCGAGAGCAAGTGGACGTTGTAGAGCCACGAGTGGACACCGGCGGAACCGAACATGTGCTGCACGGAGGGTACGACCCGGGGTGAGCTCTTGAAGAACTTGGGCAGCTGGCGGGCGAAGTAGTCCGCACCGACCACCGGGATGAGGCCGTACGTGATCGGAATGAAGTAGGCACGGAATCGCGAGCCCTTGTCGGCGAAGTTGCCGGGGTGCTTGAACTCGATGTCGCGCCGGGCACAGACCGCTGCGATACCCCGGGTCACTGCGGCGGTGACGAGCGCCAGAATGGCGATCAACCCCAGGTAGGCGACCGGGTCGGGGTAGTGGGGGATGTGCAGGTGGGTGTTCAGCCATCCGTCGAGTGAGTTGTAGGCGCTGACGAAGTTGATCTGCTGGTAGAGCACGAGTCCCCACAGCAGCGCGATCGCCCATGCCACGTCGCCTCGCCGGCGGCGGGGTGCAACGACCGAAGTGAACGGCTTCTGCAGGAACAGTCCGACGTTCTCCTCCGGACAGGACTTGTAGCACTCGGTGCACAGCCCGCAGTACAGGTTCGAGTCAGCGCTTGCCGGCCAGGTGTACCAGGGGCACCCGAAGCCCTGGTCGCCGCCCCGCATGCAGTCCTTGGTCTTGCAGTTCAGGCACTTCTCGCGGTCGCGGGTGCGGAACCCGGCGACCGTGCCCATCGACCCGACGGTGCCGATGAGCGAGGTGAGCGGGCAGATGTAACGACAGAAGGTGCGCCGTTCGAAGACCAAGAAGAACACCAGGGCCGAGGCGACGATGCCGATCACCATGAAGCTGGTCGACGCCGGATCGCCCGGCCCGGCGATGTTGAAGTACTCCTCGATCCAGGTGAGCAGCAGGAAGGACGCCACCGGGAGCACGAAACCGAGGTTGGCGAGCGGCTCGGGGAATTTCCGACCGAGGGAGAGGGTCGTCTGGGTGCGCTTCCAGAAGGTCCGCCGCTGTATCCACTCTCCGAAACCTCCGAAGGGGCACATCGCGCACCACGCCCGGCCGACCACCACCATCATCACGAAGACGAGGCAGAACCAGACGTACCAGGTGATCGCGGCCCCGAAGTTCAACCCGGGCACGGCGGTGCCGAGCAGTCCGACGAAGATCACGGTCCAAAAGACGATCTGGTTCGGGAGGATCAGGAAGAACTGGAGCTTGCGGTTGTGCAACAGGCGGGCGACGTGCGGGTTGCGGGCCACGTCGAGGCCCGGCGAGGGATCCGAGGCGTCGAAGCGCTCGGCCAGGCCCGTACGTTCCGGCGGGCGCAGCCTGAGTGCGACGGGCACCGGGTCGGCAAGCCGGTCTGCTTGATCCTGCGCCTGGATTGCCATACCGACCCCCGTACTCATGTGTAGTGATGGACTTGACCTACTACCGTAGGGCTACGCGTGTACCACCGTAGTATCACGTGGCCTGTGCCAAGTCAATCGCCGGTGGACGGCCCTCGGAGCCAGCCACCAGGGGTTCTTCCGCCGGGGGGGCCGGGGGGCCGGGGGGCCGGGGGAGGGCGTGGGGGAAGCCGGGCCAACCAATTCGCAGGCACACTGGTCAGGGCGGTGAGAACCCGTCTACAGAAGGGAACCGGGTGTACGAAACGGGCAACCTACCGCTCAGCCGCCTGGAGGACGCTCCTGCAGACCCGAACGCGGTCGTGGAGCGTTCAGCTGCGCCGAGCCCACCGCCGGGTGTGTGGCATGGCCGGAGCTTCGGGGGCGCGCGGCCCGAGTATCTCGACGAGGACCTGGTCGAGGTCGTCAGCCAACCGGCGACGCCGCGCGGCTTCGCGCAGCGTCCACGCAGTGACCGCAACGCTCGCCACCACGTACAGGGCGATGGCGATCAGCGATGCCACCACCAGCGAGGCAAGCACCACCCGGATCACGTCGACCATGGCCTCATCGTGATCCGATCGGTCGTGAAGCGGAACCAGGAGACCACGGGCGGATGCCCCCAGATTCCACGGAGCCCGCGTGCAATTACGGGGAGCACCCATGCTCCACATTGGCGCTCGGGTCCCTCCGGAGCGCAGACTGGGTGACATGGCCGATCGGGCGCCGGTAGAGCGGGTCGGACCAGGGTCGTCGGGCAGGTCCCCGACGGTCAGAGCGGGCCGACCGGCGGCGTCGCCCATCCGGGTGGTGATCGTGGACGACCACGCGCTGGTGCGCGAGGGCACGCTCCAACTCCTCGAGCAGGCAGCTGACATCGAGGTGGTGGGCCAGGCCGGCTCGGGCGAGGATGGGCTCGGCGTGCTCGAACTGCGACGCCCCGACGTGGCGCTCGTCGATGTCAACCTCCCCGGGATGAGCGGCCTCGAGCTGGCGCGGGCCGCAGCGGGTTCGTTTCCCGAGGTGCGGGTGCTCATCGTGAGTGCATACGACGACTACGCGTACGTTGCCGAGGCACTGGAGATCGGGGTCGGGGGCTACCTGATGAAGAACGCGTCTGCGAGGGAGCTCGTCGACGCAGTGCGGGCTGTGGCCGATGGGGTGTTCGTGCTCGACCGGGAGGTGTCTGGTCGGCTCGCCCGGCGATCGCGCGGCGGCCCGTCGACCACCGGCGCGCTCACCCGTCGGGAGAACGACGTGCTCGCGCTACTCGCGCGAGGCCGGTCCAACAAGCAGATCGCTGCCGAGCTCGGGCTCGGACTGCGCACCGTCGAGGGTCACGTCTCGGGCGTGCTCGCCAAGCTCGGCGTGGCATCGCGGACCGAGGCCGTGGCCTATGCGCTCGGCCACCGACTCGTCGTACCGGAGGATCATGACGACCCTGGCAACGCGGGCTGACCTCGCCAGCGCCCTGCGCCGGGCCGGCCACCCGCCGGTGCGCGAGGTGCGCTTTTGGGTCATCCAGGCGATGGTGGTGGTCATCGCCGGGCTCCATCTGCTCGTCGACCTGCATCCGTCCGTCGGCACGGGAGCGTTCCCCTCCGGCATCCCGGTCGCGTTGTTGATCCTGCCGGTCGGCTATGCCGCGATCCGGTACGGGCTCGCGGGGGGTGCGGCAACGGCCATCTGGGCGACGCTGCTGTGGCTCCCCGACATCATGTTGCCCAATGACCAGGGGCATGTCGGCAGCGACCTCTTGAACCTCGCGCTCGTCGACGTCGTGGCTCTTGCCTTTGGTCAGCGGATCGAGGCCGAGCGCCTCGCGCATGCCCGCGTCGAGCGAACGACCGCCGAGTCGTTGGCCGTCGAGGTCCGGTACCGGCGCCTCTTCGAGACCAATCATTCTCCGATCCTCGTCCTCGACCAACAGGGCCGGGTGTCCGATGCCAATCCTGCGGCGGCGACGCTGCTCGGCGAGGACGTCGTCGGACGGTCCGGTTCGATGCTCTTCGGAAGGGATGCCACGCTCGATGAGCAGGTCGGACGGGTGCTCAGC
Organism: Acidimicrobiales bacterium; assembly: GCA_017883135.1. Taxonomy (GTDB): domain Bacteria; phylum Actinomycetota; class Acidimicrobiia; order Acidimicrobiales; family RAAP-2; genus Bog-756. Next base: position 987 of record JADGOE010000018.1, on the reverse strand, counting down.
ATGCCCGATGGGAAGGACTACCGGCTGGACCTCGTCTTCCTGCCGGCCGGCACGGGCGACCCGCCCACCCAGGTGATCTTCGAAGACGTAACCGAAGAGCGGAGCGAGGGCCGTCGTGCGACACGCTACGCGGAACTCGTCATCCGAGCCGAAGAGGACCAGCGTCGCCGACTCTCTCGCGAGTTGCATGACGAGCCGCTCCAGCTCTTCTTGCACCTGGCCCGACGCCTCGAGGTCCTCGGGGGCGTGCCGGGCGTCCCCGAAGTCGTGGCGAGCGGGCTCGGCGAGGCCCGCCTTCAGGCGCTGGACGCAGCAGCACGGCTGCGGAACCTCGCGCGCGATCTGCGCCCGCCGGCCCTTGACCAGCTCGGTCTCGTCGCTGCACTTTCGAGCCTCATCGCGGACATCGAGGACGAGGCCGGGCTCGTCGCCAAGCTGACGGTCGTCGGCAGCGAGGCTCGCCTTGCCTCAGATGTCGAGCTCGGCGCCTTTCGCATCGTGCAGGAGGCGGTGAGCAACACGCTCCGCCACGCGGGGGCGGGCCGGCTCCTGGTGACCGTCGAGTTCGGCCCCAAGGAGCTCGCGCTGACCGTCGATGACGATGGGCGGGGTTTCGACCCCGACAGCGTCGGTGAGAAGGATTCGGGGCATCTCGGCCTCCTCGGCATGCGCGAGCGGACGAGGCTGCTCGGGGGGAGCCTCGAGGTGCGGTCGGCCCCCGGACGTGGGACGGTCGTCGAGGCGACGGTCCCGTTGCACGGGCCCGTCCGAGCCGGAAAGACCACCGACACCCGCTGAACGACGCTGGGGAACTGCCCTCCGTGGAGGGCCGACCGCCGGGCCACCGGATGGGCCTGCCTCCCTCTCCGCGCATGAGAAGCCTGCCACCGCCATCTTGGCGACCTTGTAGGCGTCGACGGTTCTGAACGGATCCGGGGGAACACCTCTGGGGAGTGCGTTGCCGGCCGCGTGATGGCCGCCGCGACG
>JADGOE010000114.1 GCA_017883135.1 Acidimicrobiales bacterium | reverse complement strand
GCGACGAACTGCGCGGAGACGAATCGCATCTTGGAGGCCAGCTGCATGGACTGCTTGCGGATGAAGTGCAACGACGACTCGTCCGGAACGAAGGAGATCACCGCCTCGGCACCCATGGCACCGTTCTTCGTCGCCCCGTACGACAGCACGTCGACACCTGCCGATGCACCGAATGCCCCCAGTCCGACCCCGAGCGAGGCCGCTGCATTGGACAACCGGGCACCGTCGAGGTGCAGCTTCATCCCGTGCTCGTGGGACCAGCGGCCGAGGGCGGTGACCTCCTCGACCGTGTAGCAGGTCCCGACTTCGGTGGACTGGGTGATCGACACCACCCGGGGCTGCACATGGTGCTCGTCCCCCGTGCCGACTGCGGCGATCTCCACCAGTTCGGGGGTGAGCTTTCCGTCAGAGGTGGCCACTGCGATCAACTTGGACCCGAGAAAGCGCTCCGGGGCTCCGCACTCGTCGACGTTGATGTGGGCGCCCTCGGCGCAGATGACCGCTTCGAAGGGGCGGAGCAGCGACTGGAGACCCACCACGTTGGCCCCGGTCCCGTTGAAGGCGAAGAACACCTCGGCATCGTCACCGAAGTGCTGCCGGAAGAGACGGAGGGCCTCGGTGGTCACCAGGTCGTCGCCATAGGAAGGGGCATGGTCGGCATTGGCCTCAGTGATGGCGGCGAGGACGTCGGGATGGATGCCGGACCAGTTGTCACTGGCGAATGCGCGGCGGACCGTGGTCATCGTGCTCCTCTCCATGCCGGTCAGTCGCGCACCAACGGCTTGTACCGAAGCCGATGGGGCTGGTCGGCATCCACGCCGAGGCGCTTCTTGCGGTCTTCTTCGTAGTCGCTGAAGTTCCCCTCCCACCACCGCACCTCGGACTCGCCCTCGAAGGCGAGCACGTGGGTGGCGATCCGGTCGAGGAACCATCGATCGTGGCTGATGACCACGGCACAGCCCGGAAACCCGAGCAGCGATTCCTCAAGCGCCCGTAACGTGTCGACGTCGAGGTCATTGGTGGGCTCGTCGAGAAGCAGGACGTTGCCACCGCTCTTCAGCACCTTGGCCAGTTGGACCCGATTGCGTTCCCCTCCGGACAGCTGCCCGACCTTCTTCTGCTGGTCACTGCCGGTGAAGCCGAAGCTGGCGACGTAGGCCCTCCCGTGCAGCTCGCGATCGCCGACGACCAGGTGATCGTGACCGCCGGTGATCTCGTCGAATACGGTGGCCTCGGCGGCCAGCGCGTCCCTCGACTGGTCGACGTAGGCCAGCTGCACCGTGGCGCCGACCTCCAGCCGTCCTGCGTCGGGCTTCTCCTCGCCGACGATCATCCGGAACAAGGTGGTCTTGCCCGCGCCGTTCGGGCCGATCACCCCGACGATGCCGCCGGGGGGGAGGAGGAAGGACAGCCCATCGATGAGCAGGCGGTCGCCGTAGCCTTTGACCAACCCCTCTGCATCCACCACCCGGTCACCGAGCCGGGGACCCGAGGGAATGGTGATCTCGAATTTGTCCGCTCGCCGCTCGGCCGCCTCGGCCTGCGCCACCAGGTCGTTGTAGGCGTTGATGCGGGCTTTTCCCTTGCTCTGGCGGGCCCGTGGCGACATCCGGATCCAGTCGAGCTCGCGCTGCAGCGCTTCCTGGCGGGACGTGTCGGCCCTCTGCTCACCGGCCAGGCGGGCCTGCTTCTGTTCCAGCCACGACGAGTAGTTGCCCTCCCAGGGGATGCCGGCGCCCCGGTCGAGTTCGAGTATCCAACCGGCCACGTTGTCGAGGAAGTAGCGGTCGTGGGTGACGGCGACCACGGTCCCCGGGTAGTCCTGAAGGGTGCGCTCGAGCCAGGCCACCGACTCGGCATCGAGGTGGTTGGTGGGCTCGTCGAGGAGCAGGAGGTCCGGCTTGGAGAGCAGAAGCCTGCAGAGTGCCACCCGGCGGCGCTCCCCACCCGAAAGAGTGGTCACGTCGGCATCCCCTGGCGGAAGGCGGAGGGCGTCCATGGCGATCTCGAAGGTCCGCTCGAGGTCCCAGGCACCGGCAGCGTCGATCTTGTCCTGGAGGTCGGCCTGCTCGGCAAGCAAGTTGTCGAAGTCGGCATCGGGTACTCCCATGGCCGCACAGACCTCGTTGAAGCGGTCCACCAGGGCCTTCGTCTCGCCCACTCCCTCGGACACACTGCCCAGGACGTCCTTGGTCGGGTCGAGCTGGGGCTCTTGGGCCAGAAACCCGACGGTGAAGCCGCTGGTCAGGCGGGCCTCACCAGTGAAGCCGTCGTCCTCCCCGGCCATGATGCGCAGCAAGGACGACTTCCCCGAGCCGTTGGACCCGATGACACCGATCTTCGCCCCCGGATAGAAGGAGAGGTTGATGCCCTTGAGCACCTCCCGGTCGGGCGGATAGAACCGCCTCAGGTCACGCATGGTGTAGATGTACTGGGCTGCCATGCCGACCAGTGTGCCAGCCCTGCGGGTGACGACGGTCCGCTCCGGCTCCCTCGGTGGCTCTGGGCGCAGCCATCGGACAGCTAACCCAGGTGTGGGCACCCCCGCCCGCTCGGGTGGTCAAAGTATCCTGTGCGGGGATGACTGAAGGGGCACAGCAGGTCGACGAGGTTCGCCACCCCCCGGCCCTGTTCGGTGTGGGTCGCACTGCGGAGAGACCAGGTCGTTGACGTCCGGATCCGACCACGACGGCACATCGCCCGAAGAGATGGTGAAAGCTCAGGTGGAGCGTGACCGACCTGACCGACCTGAACGACCCGAACGACCGGAACGGGCCGAGGCCGAGGCGCCGAAGTCTCGACGGATGGCGGTCCGGTTCCAGATCGGCCGTTTGGTCACCGCCATACGGGACGGGGACGAGAAGATGGTCGAGAGCGCGGTGCTGGCGCTCAGCCAGCGCAGCCGGTGGTTGGCGCCGTTGGCCATGGTGGTGGGCGCCTTCGCCATGCTCTTCCAAGGGGTCAAGCTGCTCTTCACCAACTGGCGGCTGACCCTGGTGCAGGTGGTTCCGGCCATGTGGATCTGGGCCGCCATGGTCGACCTCAAGGTTCACGTGTTCCACGGCAAGGAGTTCCACGTCTTGAAAGGTGTGTGGCTCATCCCGATCGTGCTGGCCATCGCCGCCATCACCGCCGGCAGCTTCTTCCTGAACGCGGTCTTCGCGTTCGCCATCAACAAACCGGGTGCACCGGAGATCCGCCCGGCATTCGCCCAGGCACGGTCACATCTGCGCCCGGTGCTGGCGTGGGGGTGCCTCATCGGGATCGCGCTCGGCTTCTCGACCATGGTGGTGGACCGCTGGGGCTTCGGATGGTTCGCCTTGGCACTCGGGATCGTGGTGGGGGTGATGATGGTTGCCTATGTGGCGGTCCCGGCCCGGATCATCGGGGTCAGATCCGAGCGCTCGAGCCGCGACAAGCTGGCGGCGACCGCGATCGGTGGAGCGATCGGGGCCATGGTGTGCTCACCGCCCTACACCCTGGGCCGTATCGCCATTCTCATGATCGGTTCCCATACCTTGCGCTACCTAGCCATCATCCTGCTGGTGGTGGCGGTGGTGTTGCAGACCGGTGCGACCACTGCGGTCAAGGCCATCAAGATGAGCGCCAAATTGCTGACGGGCCACGTGCCCGATGCCGACCAATCCCCGGCGGCAGTGGTTCCGGTAGCGGCACCTCCGGCCGCCTCCGGTCAGGGGCCCACCCCGGTGGTCGCAGAGGTCGCAACCGACGAGGTCTGATCGCGAGCGGTCCACCGGGTCTGCTCGCCGGCTCGGCCCCGCCCCAGGGGCGGAGCGCGCGTCCGTACCGGAGTCGACTGGAAGGCCGAAACTGGAATAGGCCCCTCCCGGTGGCCGGTCACGCGCCGGAGACGGATGTTCGCCTCGCGCAGGTTCGGCTGCGCATGGTGATGATCCGACCACTGAGTGTCGTCGCCACCGAAGGGTCCAGATAGCGGTCCACTACCTGCGTTCCGATTCGATCACGTCGATCGCTGAACACGTGGCGGCCCGTCCGCTGATCGACGTGTGTTGGTCGCCAGCGAGACTGGATGGCCGGCGGCGCAGAGGAACCGGCCAGACAGAATCCGTTGCAGAACAACGAGAAACGTACCTGCGTGCGGCCGCGAGACGAAGGCGAGTCGAGCGGGCACTCGGTGTGCAAGGTGTTGGGCAAGGCGCCAAGCAAGGTGTGCACCCGATGCTGCAGGCGTGCCCGACGGTTCGATCACGGTGTCCAAGTCACGAGGTGGCCGACCGCCCTGCCACTCTCGAAACGGTCAAAGTAGTTGCACTCGGAGTGCAACTTCGGTTGCGCGGTGCGCCGGCGGTTCGTATCGTCCGCTCCCTGTGAAATGCCAACCCTGCACGGGAGCGGACCCGAGGAGATGCTCGAGGTGGGTGACGCCTGTGGCGTTGGCCGTGGTCGTGCTCCTGAGCTCGTGCGCGGCCGGTGCTCCACGAGCGGGCCACGGACGCTCCCTCGGTGACAGTCCGAGGCCGACCGGGTCTCTCGGATTGGCAGCGCCGGTCGGAACTCGATCCGAACTGTCCGCTCAGATCGTGTCGGCCTGGTTCGCGGCACAGCAGGCCT